>NZ_VIRS01000028.1 GCF_006912135.1 Cryptosporangium phraense
GGAGCGGGGCGGCGCAGGCAGCCGCTGCCCGGATGCCGTCTGCGATGCCCGATGCAGTCGACCGCTCGGAGGTCGTAGCCCAGATCGCGCCGCCACACCCGTGAAAGCCCGCAAAGTCCGAACGCCGAACCGCCCCGCGCCCCGCACCACCGCGGCCCGCGCACCGCGCCCGCATCACCAGCCCTGCGCACCCCGCCCCGCGGACCAGCACCGCCTGCCGCACCCCAGCATCGCGGGCCCCTTCACCGCGCCAGCGCACCTGCATCACTGCGCCTGCATCACTGCGCCTGCATTACTGCGGCTGCGCACCGCGCCTGCTCCACCGGCCCTGCGGGCCAGTACCCCGCACCGCGCCCCGTGGGCCACGCCCCGCGCGCCGCAGCACCGCGCGCCCTGCACCGCGTCCGCGCCCTGCACCACCGCGGCCCGCGCACCGCGCCCGCACCCGGCCCTGCGGGGCCAGCCCGCGCACCACGCCCAGCGCACCGCGGACCATCACCGCGCGCGCTGCACCTCAGCATCGCGCCCCTCTGCACCGGGTCCGCGCCCTGGATCACCGCGGCCCGCGCAGTGCGCCCGCACAACCGGCCTCGCCGGGCCGGCCCGGCGCGTCACGCTTCGCGCGCCGCAGCATCGCGCGCCTCGCACCACCGCGTCTCGCGGCCATCACGCGATCTCTGCGGCGTCAGCGGTCGGTCAGGCCTCGCCGCGGCGCCGGTCCGCGCAGGCAGACGGCCGAGTGGGTCGCACAGGACCGGCCGGAGCACTGGCGCATCGACCGGGACGTTTCAACGATCGGGCGTGACCGCGGTGTCCGGCCGACCAGCATCGCCGACTGCCGCTGGGCGCCCGGGGCGCTGCAGGTGATCAGCCTCCGGCAGTCCGCATCGATCCTAGCCCGCGCCCCGGGCGGTCGCGCGCAACTCCGAGGCGAACTCCCACGACCAGCAGCGTCCGACGAGGATCCCGGCGCCGAGCCGCACCGACCGCCCACGGCCCTGGCCATCACCCACCGCCCGCGGCCGCGCGCCGCGCCCACCGCTCGTCGCCCCGCGCCGCACTCACCGCCCGCGGTCCCGGCCAGCACCGACCGCTCGTCGTCCCGCGCAGCATCCACGGCGCGCGGCCCTGCGCGCCATCCACCACCCAGGGACTGCGCAGCCCCCTACCGGCCTGCGCAGTACCCACCGCCTGCGGCCCCAGGCAGCACCCACGCCCGCGGCGCCGGCCTCGGGTAGGTGGTCGGGCTTGGCCGCGAGGCCGGGGTGGCTTTGGCGGCGGCCGGTGGTGGTGCTTCGGTGGGCGTTCGGGGGCCGGTAGTTCAGTGCTGGCTCGGTGGTGGTGGGGGCGGTGGAGTGCTGGGGTGGGCTCGGTGGAGTGGTACCCGGCGTCGGCGGGAGCGACATGGACGCGACCATCGGAATCGTCTCGCTGGTCATTGCGGTGGTGGCGGGGCTGATCATGGTCCGGGGCTTGTTCCGGTTTGTTCGGAGGGCTCGGCGGGGGCGACGGGGGGCCGGGCCGCGCGATCCGTTCGGGTGGGTCGCGGGGATGCAGGAGGACGTTGTTCGCCGGGCTCAGGCCGGCCTTCCGCCCGACATCGACTTCGAGGGGTTCACCGGCTTCAACCGGCCTAGCGACACCCGATCGGCCGAGAGCCTCCGCGCCTCTCCGCCTCCGACCTCTCCGCCTCCGACCTCTCCGCCTCCGACCCCGCCGTCTCGAACTCAGCCGCCCTGGCCGCAGGCACCCCGCTCAGAGCCGGCCCGCTCAGAACCACGACCCCGCTCCGAGCCGACCCGCCGTTCAGAGCCGGCCCGCCCAGACCCGGCCCGCCGCCCAGACCCGGCCCGCCGTTCAGAACCGGCCCACCCAGACCCGGCCCACCCGGAAGCGCCACCCCTCTCCGAGCCGGCCCGCCCAGAATCAGCCCGCCCAGAATCAGCCCGCCCAGATCCGGCCCCGACGCACCCGGCCCGCTCCGGGGCGCATCCGTCTGAGCCGTTTCCTCCCACCCTCTACAAATCCTCCGCCTACCTCACCGAGCCCCCCACTCCCGCCTCCGGCGGCCGCTACCTCGGCGCACCCGTGTTCATCTGTTATCGACGGTCCGACTCCGACATGGCGGCGGCCTATCTGCGCGCCGCCCTCGGCGCCCTCATCGGGCGGCAGAACATCTTCATGGACGTCGACTCGGTCAAGCCCGGGGAAGACTTCGTCGAGAAGATGCTGGCCGGGGTCACCGCCGCCGACGTGGTCCTGGTGGTCATCGGCAAGAACTGGCTGAACGCGACCGGGGCCGACGAGCGGCGACGCATCGACGACCCCGAGGACTACGTGCGGCTCGAGGTCGAGGCCGCGTTGGAGCTCGGCAAACGGGTGATCCCGGTGCTGGTGAGCGGGGCCGAGATGCCCCGGGCGAACGCACTCCCCGCGAGCGTGGCCCCGCTGACCCGGCGCAACGGCCTCACGCTGGGCCACACGACGTTCGACGCCGACATCGACCGGATCGCCGGGGCGGTCGGGGTGCCGCCGCAGTAACGAGGACGCGAGGGCACCCTCGGGAGTTCGACGCCGGAGCGGAGCGTCTCCGCGGCGCGTGCCGCGCGTCCGGGGCGATGCCCCGGGGACCCGCCCGGCAGGCGTAGACATGAACGGAGAGAAGCCCGACGGCGGAGATCTCCGGCCGGAAGTTGGGTATGCCGATCACAGAGCGTGGACCGGATCCGGTAGGATAAAAGACGGACGTACGGTTTTAAGGAAGGGCCAGGTGCCTGCAGGACGGAACGGCCGGTAGGCAAGACTGGCGAGAAGAACCGACGAAGGAGTTGGACGTGTCAGAGGGCTCCCCCCCGCGCATCGACAGTTTCGGGTCGGCCGGCTCGCTCACAGTCGGCGACGAGGACTACCAGATCTTCCGGCTGAACGCCGTCGAAGGACTCCAGGACAAGATTGCGAAGCTTCCGTACTCGCTGAAGGTCCTGCTGGAGAACCTCCTGCGCACCGAGGACGGCGCGAACGTCACCGCCGATCACATCCGCGCGCTGGCCAACTGGGATCCGAACGCCGAGCCGGACACCGAGATCCAGTTCACGCCCGCCCGGGTCGTGATGCAGGACTTCACCGGCGTGCCGTGCGTGGTCGACCTGGCCACGATGCGCGAGGCGGTCGCGGAGCTGGGCGGCGACCCGGCGAAGATCAACCCGCTGGCGCCGGCCGAGCTGGTCATCGACCACTCGGTGATCGCCGACGTCTTCGGGGCCCCGGACGCGTTCACCCGGAACGTCGAGCTGGAGTACCAGCGCAACCTCGAGCGCTACCAGTTCCTCCGCTGGGGGCAGGGCGCGTTCAACGAGTTCAAGGTCGTGCCGCCGGGCACCGGCATCGTGCACCAGGTCAACATCGAGCACCTGGCCCGCACCGTGATGGTGCGCAACGGAACCGCGTATCCCGACACCTGCGTGGGCACCGACTCGCACACCACGATGGTCAACGGGCTGGGCGTCCTGGGCTGGGGCGTCGGCGGCATCGAGGCCGAGGCCGCGATGCTCGGCCAGCCGGTCAGCATGCTGATCCCGCGGGTCGTGGGCTTCAAGCTGAACGGCGAACTGCCCGAGGGCACCACCGCCACCGACCTGGTGCTGACGATCACCGAGATGCTGCGCAAGCACGGCGTCGTCGGCAAGTTCGTCGAGTTCTACGGCGAAGGGGTCACGGCGGTGCCGCTGGCCAACCGGGCCACGATCGGCAACATGAGCCCGGAGTTCGGCTCCACCGCGGCGATCTTCCCGATCGACGCCGAGACCGTGAACTACCTGCGGCTGACCGGCCGGCCCGAGCAGCAGCTGAAGCTGGTCGAGGCCTACGCCCGCGAACAGGGCATGTGGCACGACCCGAGCGTCGAGCCGGTGTTCTCCGAGTACCTCGAGCTCGACCTGTCGACGGTCGTGCCGTCGATCGCCGGGCCGAAGCGCCCGCAGGACCGGATCGTCCTGGCCGAGTCGAAGGAGCAGTGGCGTGGGGACATCCGCACCTACGTCACCGACGAAGCCCAGTACGGGCCGATCGACGAGTCGGTCGAGGAGTCGTTCCCGGCCTCGGACGCGCCCGCCAACGGACGCAGCACCGCCGCCGACCAGCCGCACCACGCCGAGAAGTCGGGCGAGCGGCCCTCGCGCAAGGTCCCGGTGACGCTGTCCGACGGCACGAGCTTCGAGCTCGACCACGGCGCGGTCACGATCGCCGCGATCACGTCCTGCACGAACACGTCGAACCCGTCGGTGATGATCGGCGCCGCGCTGCTGGCCAAGAACGCGGTCGACCGCGGCCTGACCCGCAAGCCCTGGGTGAAGACGACGCTGGCCCCGGGCTCGAAGGTCGTCAGCGACTACTACGACCGGGCCGGCCTGACGCCGTACCTCGACAAGATCGGGTTCAACCTGGTCGGCTACGGGTGCACGACGTGCATCGGCAACTCCGGGCCGCTGCAGGACGAGATCTCCGCGGCGATCAACGAGGCCGACCTGGCCGTGGCCGCGGTGCTCTCCGGCAACCGGAACTTCGAGGGCCGGATCAACCCCGACGTCAAGATGAACTACCTGGCCTCGCCGCCGCTGGTCGTCGCGTACGCGCTGGCCGGGTCGATGGACATCGACATCACGTCCGAGCCGCTCGGTACCGGGTCGGACGGGCAGCCGGTGTACCTGCGCGACATCTGGCCGTCGCCGCAGGAGGTCGAGGAGGTCATCGCATCCGCGATCCACAGCGAGATGTTCTCCCGCGACTACGCCGACGTCTTCGCCGGCGACGAGCGCTGGCAGAACCTGCCGACGCCGACCGGCGACACGTTCGAGTGGGACGCCCAGTCGACCTACGTGCGCAAGCCCCCGTACTTCGAGGGCATGCCGCCGGAGCCGACGCCGGTCACCGACATCGACGGCGCCCGGGTGCTGCTGAAGCTCGGCGACTCGGTGACGACCGACCACATCTCCCCGGCCGGGGCGATCAAGGCCGACTCGCCGGCCGGCAAGTACCTGGTCGAGCACGGGGTGGAGCGGCGGGACTTCAACTCGTACGGGTCGCGGCGCGGCAACCACGAGGTGATGATCCGCGGCACGTTCGCGAACATCCGCCTGCGCAACCAGATCGCGCCGGGCACCGAGGGCGGCTTCACCCGGGACTTCTCCGACTCGTCGGCGCCGGTCACCACGGTCTACGACGCGGCCCAGAACTATGCCGCCGCCGGCACGCCGCTGGTGGTGCTGGCCGGTAAGGAGTACGGCTCGGGGTCGTCGCGGGACTGGGCGGCCAAGGGCACGGCGCTGCTGGGCGTCAAGACCGTCATCGCGGAGTCCTACGAGCGCATCCACCGGTCGAACCTGATCGGCATGGGCGTGCTCCCGCTGCAGTTCCCGGCCGGGCAGTCGGCCGAGTCGCTCGGCCTGACCGGCGAGGAGACGTTCTCGGTGGCCGGGGTGACCGCGCTGAACGAGGGGTCGACGCCGAAGACCGTGAAGGTGAGCACCGACACCGGCGTCGAGTTCGACGCGGTCGTGCGCATCGACACGCCGGGCGAGGCCGATTACTACCGGCACGGCGGGATCATGCAGTACGTCCTGCGCAGCCTCCTGGGCTGAGATCCGAGGCCAACGTCCCCTCGGGGACGTTGGCCTCGGAAACCATACGTACGGATTGCATGATTCCGCCCAGGCTGACACGATCAGTGACATGCCCAAGGTCAGCCAGCTGCACCTCGACGCCCGACGGCAGGAGATCCTCGCCGGTGCGCGCGCGTGCTTCGCCCGCCACGGCTACGAAGGCGCGACCGTACGTCGGCTGGAGGAGGAGACCGGGCTCTCCCGCGGCGCGATCTTCCACCACTTCCGCGACAAGGAGTCGCTGTTCCTCGCCGTCGCCGAGGACGACGCGGCCGAGATGGCCGCGGTCGTCGCCGAGCAGGGGCTCGTGCAGGTGATGCGCAACCTGCTGGACGACGAGTTCAGCCCCGAGCAGGCCGGGTGGCTCGGGACGCAGCTCGAGGTGTCGCGCCGGCTGCGTACCGACAAGGACTTCGCCGCGCGCTGGGCGGCCCGGTCGGAGGCGATCTCGCAGGCCACGCACGACCGCCTGACCCGTCAGCGCGAGGCCGGGGTGCTGCGCGAGGACGTCGACCTCGACACCCTGCAGCGCTTCCTGGAGCTGGCCCTGGACGGCCTGGTCCTCCACCTGGCCATGGGCCGCCCGGCCGCGAAGCTCGGCACCGTCCTCGACCTAGTGGAAGAAGCGGTACGGCGCCGCTAGGCGCCGTTTGTTCTGACCTGGAGCCCGCCCAGGGCGGCGCTGCCGATCGGGCGCGATGACGCCGCGTACCTTGGTTGTACTCAAGTCGTCGCGCCCGCTCGGCAGCGTCGTTCTGGGCGGGCCGCCCACTAGGGGCCGGTGACGGCCTGCAACACCGTGAGGCCGTCCAGCTCGATGTCGTCCTTGAGGACGAAGCCGGCTTCGGCGAGCTCGGCTCGCAGGTCTTCCGAGCTCATCGGCCAGGTGTAGAACTCGGTCTCCTCCTCGGAGAGCACCTCACCCTCGGCGTCGAGCACCGTGTAGCGGTACTCCCACCACTGCCGCTGGCCGGCCGGCTCGCCGCGCACCGACCCGACGACCGTGTGCGTGCCGACCGCGACCCGGCCGAGCTCCCGCGGCTGCTGCACGACCGGCTCGGTGAGGGCCGGCTCGTCGAGCAGGAACACCCCGCCGGGCACGAGCGCGTCGCGCACCCGCTGCCAGATGTCGGGGCGGTACGGCGGCGGGAACGCCGGGCTGGTGTCCAGGCACACGGCCAGATCCGCGAACCCCTCGGACACGGCGAACCGCTCGGCGGCATCCGGGACGACCGTGGTCCGTCCCCGCAGCGACGGGTCGGCCGCTAACCGCGCGTACAGGGCCGTCCGCATCCCGACCGACGGCTCCACGGCCACGATCGGCACCTCCGGCACCTCGGCGGCGAGCGCCGCGATCACCGAGCCGGTCCCGGCCCCGAGGTCGAGGATCCCGTGCCGGATCTCGCCCCCGGCCGCCCCCAGCAGTGCTCGTGCCCTGGCAGCCGTGCGTTCGGCGTGCAGTAAGTCGTAGTACTGCGCCGCAGCCGCGTATCCGTCCACTGCCGTCCTCCCCGTCACACACGTCTGTGCGGACCTTAAGTGCAGCATGCGGCACACGGATAGACCCGGCGCGGACTCTTGAGGCAGAGATAGGGCTCTCCCCGCGAAGGTTCACACTGGGTAGTGGAACGGGAGCGTGGGCCCGCTTCCGGTCGGATGCAACCGTCGTGCGCCGACAGATCCCCCGTGACGACGCTTCCGCGCTTCCGCGCTTCCCGCCCGAGTGCCGCCATCGCCGTGTCCCGGCGGCCCGCTCGCTCGCCCCGCGGCCGGCTCCGGACGGCCGGCGCCGTGCTCGCCCTGGCCGCGCTCGGTGCGGTCGGGCTCGCGCCCGCGGCCGCGTCCGCCGCCACCGTGCCCACGGCGACGCCGGTAAGCGCGCCGACGACGACGCCGGTGGCCGTGCCGGCGGCGGCGGTGAAGCTGCCGAGCGGGATCGAGCCGCTCTCGCCCTACATCCCGCAGACGTCGTGCGAGTGGGTCGACAAGCCCGGTTCGCTGGCCCTCGGCGCGCTCCTCAAGGCCACCTACCCCGGCACCTCGTACGGCGTCACCCGCGGCTGCACCGGCACGATGACCAGCGAACACTACGACGGCCGCGCGGTCGACTGGATGAACTCGATCCGCAAGCCGGCCCAGGCCGCCCAGGCCACCGCGGTGCTGAACTGGCTGTTCGCGACCGACGCGGCCGGCAACAAGTACGCCAACGCCCGCCGGCTCGGCGTCATGTACATCATCTGGAACGGGCAGATCTGGGGCAGCTACAACCAGACCTGGAAGCCGTACATGACCTGCGCGTCGCACCCCGAGGCGAGCATGGACACGACCTGCCACCGCGACCACGTGCACTTCAGCCTGAGCTGGGCCGGCGCGATGAAGCGGACGTCGTTCTGGACCGGGTCCGTCGCGGCCGTCGACTACGGGCCGTGCCGGGTCTCCGACCTGAACTACGCGGCCCCGTACACCGGCGTCGTCAACAAGACCCGGTGCACCTCGTACCCGACGATCACCGCTCCGGCCGGCTCGGCCGCGGGCTACACCGGCCTGGTCAAGTTCTCCGGCGCGCAGCTGCAGTCGGGTGCCAACGGCAACGCGGTGACCGCGCTGCAGAAGGGTCTCGGGCTGTCGGCCGACGGCACGTTCGGACCCACGACCGCGACCGCCGTCGTCGACTTCAAGTCCACCCACGGCCTGCCGGCCACCGCCGTCGTCGACGCTCCGACCTGGCGCGCGCTGCTGCTCGCCTACAAGCCCACCGGCGCGTACGCCGGCGCCACCAAGCCCGCCACGACGACGTCCAAGCCGACGACGTCCAAGCCGGCGGTCACGACGAAGCCGGCGGCGAAGCCGGTCAACCCGCTGAGCCAGTACAAGAAGACGACGCTCAAGTACGGCTCGAAGGGCGCCGCGGTCACCGCTCTCCAGAAGCGGCTGAGGCTGCCCCAGGTCACCGGCACGTTCGCGAGCAAGACCCAGAACGCGGTGAAGACGTTCCAGCGCACGCACCGTCTGCCGGTCACCGGCGTCGTCGACACGGCGACGTGGGTCGCGCTCGGCGCCTGAGCGATCACGCATGGTGACATAACTCAGGACCTTCGGATGTATCACGCGGACGACCGGGCACGGCCCGGTCGTCCGCTACGCGCTGTTTAACTGGGTGACGCGATAAGATAGTCCCGTTATGTCCATATTTTCCGGTCAGGACGTGAGCGATTTGGGCGATTTGTTACTACGGTGAGCCCGATTAGCGCGGTTCATGAGCCTTCTACGCTTGTGTTCATGAGCCGTCACGCATTACGCACCGTCACCACGATGCCCCGATCGTCCGCACCGGTTTTCGTCGACTCGACCGGACGGCGCGCCCGGTGGCTGCGGATCCTGACCGCCCTCGTCTGCCTGGCGTTCGCCCTGTACGTCGGCGCGATGGCCACCGGCCTGCTCGACACGTCCCTGGACCTGTCGACGGCGATGCCGACCATCACCGCGTCGGCGAGCGCCACGGGCTCGGCCGGGTAGGTCGGTCCCGGGCCGGGCGGTGCGCATCGCTCGCCGGCTCCGGTCGGCCCGACCGAAGGACCGCGATGCACCGGCCCGCCCACCACCCGTCGCACCCCGGCGAGGTCCCCGCCGACGACCTCCCGGAAGGCACCCCCGCAGCCGGCCCCGCCGCCGAGCCCGAACCCGCGGCCGGAGCCGAGCGTCCGGCCGAGCCCGGCCCCGCAGCTGAGCCCGGCCCCGCAGCTGAGCCCGGGCCCGCAGCTGAGCCCGGGCCTGGGGCTGAGGTCAGTGCCGCTGACCGGGTGGCGTTCAGTGAGCCGAACGGGCCCGGCGGTACGCCCGAGCCACCCCCGGCGGCCTCGCGACGGCGCGGCCGGCGCCGCTCCCCCAGCCCCCACCAGCGCGAGCGCGGCGAGCGGCGGCCCCGCGGACGGGTGCCGGTCGTCATCGTCCTGCTGGTGTTCCTGTGCGCGGTGCTGTTCCTGAACGCGGTCGCGACCGCATCGGTCGGCGCGTCGAGCACCGTGCACGAGGCCGGCCCGGCGAACGAGGTCCCGCCCCAGATCACCGACGGCGGCCCGGTCATCGACACCACCCAGGGCCGCACCACGTCGTCGTTCCGCATGAAGGCCAAGACGATCGCGCTGACGTTCGACGACGGCCCCGACCCGACCTGGACGCCGAAGATCCTCGACGTGCTGAAGAAGCACGACATCCACGGCACGTTCTTCATGGTCGGCGCCCGCATCACCGAGGACCCGAAGATGGCCCGCCGGGTCCACGCCGAGGGCAACGAGATCGGCATCCACACGTTCACGCACTCGGACATGTCGACGATCCCGGCCTGGGAACGGCGCCTGCAGTACTCGGCGACGCAGATGGCGGTGGTCGGCGCGACCGGGGACACGACGTCGCTGCTGCGCTTCCCGTACTCGTCCACCGCCAACGCGATCGACGACACGTACTGGCCGATCATCCGCGAAGCCGGTTCGCTGAACTACGTCACGGTCGTCGCCGACGTCGACGGCGAGGACTGGGCCCGGCCGGGCGTCCGCAAGATCGTCGAGAACGCGACGCCGAAAGACGGCGTCGGCGCCGCCGTCCTCATGCACGACGCGGGCGGGAACCGGGCGGAGACCGTCGCCGCGCTCGACCTCTACATCCCGAAGATGAAGAAGCTCGGCTACACGTTCACGACGCTGAGCCAGGGCATCGACTTCGGCGACGACCGGACCGCGACCGTCCACCGGACCGCGACCGGCAGCGAACTCTGGCGCGGCCGGGCCGTGCTGTACGGCATCTGGCTAGCCCACGAGTTCGTGATCTGGTGCGCGTATCTGCTGATCATCGTCGGCGCGCTGACGCTGGCCCGGCTGGCCCTGATGCTCGTGCTGACCGGGCGGCACCTGTACAAGAAACGACGACGGCGGCCGTCCGAGCCGGTGACGGTGCCGGTCACGGTCGTCGTGCCGGCCTACAACGAGAGCGCGGGGATCGTGGCCGCGGTCCGGTCGCTCGCGGCTTGCGACTACGTCGGCCGGGCGCCGGACGGCAGCCCGGTGCCGGTCGAGGTCATCGTCGTCGACGACGGGTCGACCGACGGGACCGCGGACCTGGTCGCGGCCCTCGGGCTGGACCACGTCCGGGTGATCCGGGTGGCGAACGGCGGCAAGGCCCGGGCGCTGAACATCGGGACCGCGGCCAGCGACCGGCCGCTGGTGATCATGGTCGACGGCGACACGCTGTTCGAGCCGGGCTCGATCACCGCGCTGCTCCAGCCGTTCGCCGATCCGGCGGTCGGGGCGGTGGCCGGCAACGTGAAGGTCGGCAACCGGGGCAGCCTGCTCGGCCGCTGGCAGCACATCGAGTACGTGACCGGGTTCGCGGTCGACCGGCGCGCCCACGAGATCATGCGCTGCATGCCGACGGTCCCGGGCGCGATCGGGGCGTTCCGACGCGAGGCGCTGGACCGCGTCGGCGGGGTCAGTGACGACACGCTGGCCGAGGACACCGACCTGACGATGGCGCTGAGCCGGGAGGGCTGGCGGGTCGTCTACCAGGACACCGCGCGGGCCTGGACCGAGACCCCGGCGACGATCGGCCAGCTCGCGACCCAGCGGTACCGGTGGACGTACGGGACGATGCAGGCGATGTGGAAGCACCGCGGTGCGTTCCTCGACCGCGGTCCGTCCGGGCGGTTCGGACGGGTCGGGCTGCCGTTCCTGGCCCTGTTCGGGGTCGTGCTCCCGCTGCTGGCCCCGCTGATCGACGTCTTCCTGATCTACGGGCTGATCTACTACGACGCCGCCCTGACGGCGGCCGGGTGGCTCGGGATGCTGGTCGCCCAGCTGATCATCGCCGCGGTCGCGTTCCGGCTGGACCGCGAGCCGCTGCGTCCGCTGTGGGCGTTCCCGCTGCAGCAGATCGTCTACCGGCAGCTGATGTACGTGGTGCTCATCCAGTCGGTGGCGACCGCGCTCACCGGCGCCCGGCTGCGCTGGCAGAAGCTCCGGCGCACCGGCGAGATCACGACGGCACCGCGGTAGCGAACTGCGTCCGGTAGAGGTTCGCGTAGAGGCCGTCGGCGGCGAGCAGGGACTCGTGGGTGCCCCGCTCGACGATGCGGCCGCCGTCGACGACCAGGATCTGGTCGGCGTTGCGGACGGTGGACAGGCGGTGGGCGATCACCAGCGCGGTCCGCCCGTCGAGGGCTTCGTCGAGGGCCCGCTGGACGGCCTGCTCGGAGTCCGAGTCGAGGTGCGCGGTGGCCTCGTCGAGAATGACGATGCCGGGCGCCTTGAGCAGCAGGCGGGCGATCGCCAGCCGCTGCTTCTCGCCGCCCGAGAGCCGGTGCCCCCGCTCCCCCACGACCGTGTCGAGCCCGTCGGGCAGGGCGGCGACCAGCGGCTCGATCCGGGCCCGGCGCAGCGCGTCCCAGAGCTGGGAGTCGGTCGCGTCCGGCCGGGCGTAGAGCAGGTTGGCCCGGATCGTGTCGTGGAACAGGTGCGCCTCCTGCGTGACGACGCCGACCGCGTCCCGCAGCGACGCGGACGTGGCGTCCCGGACGTCGACGCCGCCGACGAGCACGGCTCCGGCGTCCACATCGTAGAGGCGGGGGACCAGCGCGGAGATCGTGGTCTTCCCGGCCCCGGAGGGGCCGACCAGCGCGACCAGCTGACCCGGCCGGGCCTCGAAGTCGATGCCGTGCAGGACCGGGGTGCGGGGCGCGGTGTCGAGGACCGCGACCTCCTCCAGCGAAGCCAGCGAGACCTCGTCGGCGGCCGGGTAGCTGAAGTCGACGCCGCGGAACTCGACCGACCGCGCGCCGGCCGGAATCGCGCCGGACCCCTCGGCGATCATCGGTTCGAGGTCGAGGACCTCGAAGACCCGGTCGAAGCTCACCAGCGCGCTCGCGACGTCGAGCTGGACGTTCGACAGCGCGGTCAGCGGCCCGTACAGACGCGTGAGCAGCAGCGCGAGGCTCACGACCGTACCGGCGGACAGGCTGCCGGCCAGCGCCAGCCAGCCGCCGACCCCGTAGACGAGCGCGGTGGCCAGCGCCGCGACCAGCGTCAGCGCGGCGAAGAACGCGCGCGAGTAGACGGCGGAGAGGACGCCGACGTCACGCACCCGGGCCGCCCTCCTCGCGAACGCCGCCTCTTCCTCCTCGGGCCGGCCGAACAGCTTGACGAGCATCGCCCCGGCGACGTTGAAGCGCTCGGTCATCGTCGTGTTCATCGACGCGTTGAGGTCGGCCGCCTCGCGGGTGATCGACGCGAGCCGGCGCCCGACCCGGCGGGCCGGGAACACGAAGATCGGCAGCAGCACCAGCGCGGCGACCGTGATCGGCCAGGACAGCGTCAGCATCACCGCGAGCGTGAGGATCAGCGCGATGACGTTCGCGACCACTCCCGACAGCGTCGACGTGAACGCCCGCTGGGCGCCGATCACGTCGTTGTTGAGCCGGCTGATCAGCGCGCCGGTCTGGGTGCGGCTGAAGAACGCGACCGGCATCCGCTGGACGTGCCCGAACACCCGGCTGCGCAGCGACAGGATGATGCCCTCGCCGATCCGGGACGAGAACCAGCGCCCGACCATCGAGAGCACGGTGTCGAACACCGCCAGCCCGGCGATCACCAGCGCGACCGTGACCACGGTCGACCTCGGGCCGCCGCGGTTGATCGCGTCCACGACCCGGCCGGCCAGCAGCGGCGTCACGACCGCGATCACCGACGACACGACGGTCGCGGCCAGGAACACGACGATGTCGCGTCGGTACGGCCGCGCGAACCGCAGGATGCGTTTCCAGGTGCCCGGGGGCAGCTTGCGCTGGTCGCCGGGCTCGCGGCGCAGCGACCGCATCATCTGCATCGCGGCCATCGGTTGGGTCATGGGACCTGCAACGCTGTAATCAGGCCGCCCGATTCCCGGCGCTGGCAGGATGGACCCCGTGCGCCTGGCGACCTGGAATGTGAACTCGGTGACGGCACGGCTCCCCCGGCTGCTCGAATGGCTGGCTGATACCAAGCCGGACGTCGTCGCCCTGCAGGAGATCAAGACGACGACCGAGGGGTTCCCGGCCGACGCGGTCGCCGAACTCGGTTACGAGACCGCGGCCCACGGCGACGGGCGGTGGAACGGCGTCGCGCTGCTGTCGCGGGTGGGCCTGGCCGACGTCACCCGGGGGCTGGTCGACCAGCCCGGCTTCCCCGACCCGGAGCCGCGCGCGATCGGGGCGACCTGCGGCGGGGTGCGGATCTGGTCGGTCTACGTCCCCAACGGCCGGGAGCCGTCGAACCCGCACTACCTGTACAAGCTGGAGTGGCTGAAGGCCCTGCGGGCCACGGTGGCCGCCGAGCTCGGCCACGGCTCGTTCGTCGTGACCGGCGACTTCAACGTCGCGCCGACCGATCGCGACGTCTGGGACCCCGCCGTCTTCGTCGACTCCACCCACGTGACCCCGCCCGAGCGCGAGGCGCTCGCCTCGCTGCGCGAGGAGGGCCTGGTCGACGTGTTCCCGCGACCGTTGAAGTACGACTATCCGTTCACCTACTGGGACTACCGCGCCGGGGCGTTCCCGAAGAACCTCGGCATGCGCATCGACCTGTTCTATGCGGACGCCGCGCTGGCGGCGTCCGTGACCGATGCCTACGTGGACCGGGAGGCGCGGAAGGGGAAGGGGCCGTCGGATCACGCGCCGGTGGTCGTGGACGTGGGCTCTTAGCTGTCCGGGGACGCCAGGCGGAGGAACGCGTGGCGTTCCTCGGTGGCGTGTTCGGTGGGGGTGCGGTAGCGGGCGCCGGCCATCAGGGCCTTGATCTCGGTGAGCGCGTTGCGGTCGGTGCCCGTCAGGAGGTCGACGCTCGGCTCGACGGCGCCCGGGGTGGCCAGGCCGAGGCGTTCGGCCTCGTCGGCCTGGACCGGGCGGCCGGTGAGGCACAGCTCCAGGGCCCGGGCCGGCCCGACCAGGTCGGCCAGGCGCGCGGTGGTGCCGAGGATCGGGACGCGACCTTCGTGGACGGCGGTGAGCGCGACCGAGGCGTCGGGGGCGAAGAACCGGAGGTCGCCGCAGAGGGCCAGTTCGGCGGCCAGGCCGGTGAGGGGGTCGGCGGCGGTGGTGACCAGGACGAGGTCCGGTCGCTGGAGCCGGGACACTGCCTGCTGGTAGCCGGCGATCGTCTCGTCGGTGAGGGTCGCGGGGTCTGTGGGCCAGTCGGCGACGTGGAGGACCAGCACGCGGACGTCGCCGGTAAGCTCGCGGCCTAGTTGCGTGAGCGCGTCGAACGTCTGCGTCGATGCGATTCGGAGCGTAAGCACCTCGGACACTCGGTCCCCTTCCGTTTACTCCCGTTCTCGTCGAGATTACGCAGGGTCAGTAGCTAACAAATGTCGGTAGTAATAGGGCCGAACGGGTGGGACTCCCGGCTCCAGATCGTGAACGGTTCACCGCACGCCTTACTCTGAAAGCCATGGCTCCCGGCTACCCGCATGACGACGCCCGCTCGAGCGGTGGGGCGTACGACCCTCCCCGCGGCGTGGAGTCCGATGCGGGCGGGTACCGCCGGACCGCGTTATCGGATGGGGCCTACGGCCGGCGCGGTGGCGCGGAGTCGCCCCGGCCGCCCGCGCCCCGCTCGTCGTCCGAGCCGCGTGGCTCCTACGACCGCGGTGGCGACGATCGTTATTCCGTCGACTACGACGAGCGCGCCTCGGTGGGTGGGGAGCGCGGGCGGCGGCCCGATCGCAGTGACTACGACCAGCGCGCGGCCTACGGCGACTTCGACCGCCCCGACGACCGGACCGAGCGCCTGGACGACTACCGCGGATACGACGAGCGCCGGGCCGCGCCCGCCCGGGCGCCGGAGGACCCGCGAGGCTACGACGACCGGGCTTTCGACGATCGGGGCTTCGACGGTCGGCGCGGCGCCGACGACGACGGGTACGACGACCGCCGCGGCGGCCGCGGCCCGGACGACGCCCGAGGCTACGACGACCGCCGCGGAAGCGGCCGCTCTTCCGACGGAGGCCGTACTTCCGACGGAGGACGCCCGTCCGACGGAGGACGCCCGTCCGACGGAGGACGCGCTCCGGACAGCGAGCGCGGGTACGACGACCGCGGTCGATACGACGAGCGGGGCGCGTACGACGAGCGCGGGTCCTACGACGAGCGTGGCGGCCGCGATGACCGCGGACGTGATGACCGTGGGCGCGACGACCGCGACCGGGGTCGCGACGACCGTGGGCGGGACGAGCGGAGCGGCCGGGACGACCAGGGCGACCGAGGGCGGCGCACCGAGCGCAGCGACTACGACCAGCGCGCGGATTACGACTCCTACGACCAGCGCGCGTCCTACGACGACCGCGGCCGCGGCGACGACCGCGGACGTGGCGACGCCCGCGGGCGCGGCGACGACCGGGGCCGCGGCGACGACCGGGGCCGGGGCGACGACCGGGGCCGCGGGGACGACCGGGGGCGGGCCGGGGACGATCGGGGGCGGGCGCGGGACGAGCGCGGGCGGGGCCGGGACGACCGGGCCTACCCGGCCGCCGGCTACGCCGACGAGAACGCGATGGAGACCCGCCGGGTCCGCCCGGAAGAACTCGGCCTCCCGCCGCTGAGCCGCCGAGAGAACCGCCCGGACGGCCGCCTCGACAACCGCGCTGACGGCCGTAACGACAACCGCTCCGACAACCGCGCCGACAACCGCAACGAGCCCCCCGCGGACCCGGCCGCCCGCACCGTCCCCAACGCGCGCCCGGGCGACCTCCCCCGCCGCGACCCGGTACCCCCGCCAGACCTGGACTCCGAGTCCACGATGATCCTCCCCAAGCAGACCGACCGCTCGCCCCTCGACCGCGCCCTCCGCGACCAGGACGACGACCGCACGGAGATGTTCATCCCCCGCCCGGCCTCGGGCGCCCCGAGCGGCCCCGGCGGCCCTCGCGGCGGCGGCCCGTCGCCCGACGACGCGTCGACCCAGATCATCCGGCGCCCGGAGGACCTGCCGCTCATCCCCGGCCTCCCCCAGGGCGGCGACGACCAGGCCACCCAGATGTTCGAGCGCCCGGACGACATGGGCCGCCCGGTGTTCGTCGACAGCAGCGGCCGGCGCAGCAAGCTGCTCAAGATCGCGTTCCGGATCGTCGGCATCATCGCGCTGCTGTTCCTGATCGGCATCATCGTGAGCCTCACCGCCGGCCCGGACGTCATGCGCGGCGCGATCATCGGCGACAAGGACGACTCGACGCCGAGCCCGACCCCGGCCGTCACGAAGTCCGCGGTACCGAGCAAGAGCCCGTCGGCGGCCGCGTCCCAGGCACCGAACCCGACGACCAGCCGCCGCTCGGCGACGCCGACCGCCAAGCCGACCGTCCAGGCGCCCCCGCCGCCCACCGAGGCCGAGGAAGACCCGGACCCCCGTCCGACGCGCACCCGGGCCAGCGAGTCCCCCGACCCGACCGACGATCAGGACCCGGGCTCGCCGAGCCCCGACGTCGTCCCCGACGCGGACGCCAACCCCAACCCGCGCGGCGGCCGCGGCCAAGGCTGAGGGCACGGCTGGGGACAAGGCTGGGGACGCGGGTTCGGGGGCGCCACGATTGCCCCCAAACCCGCTTCCCTCGAAGTAGGACATATCCGCTTTCGCGGATGGATCAACCGCTCCGGTTGCCTTTAGCCTGAGCCCATGGCTCTCGTCCCAACCGACGACACCTGCACCGAACCATCCGAAGCCGCCGACACCACCCCCGACGCCGACAACAGCACCGAGGACACCCAGTTCCTCGGCCGCCCGGCCGGATTCGAACTGCCGGTCTTCCTGGACGCCTCCGGACGCCGCCAGAAACGCATCCGGGCGCTGTTATGGGTCGTGTGCCTGACCGGCCTCACCTACGCCGCCGTGCTCGTCCTGAGCATGCTCAGCAGCCACGAGGCCGCGGTCCTGGTACCCGACGCCCGCCGCCATCCCTCGGCGCCGGCCACGGCCGCGCCGATGATCAGTGCCGAAGCCGCCCTCGAGCGCTCCCCCGCCGCCGAGCGACCGGCCGGCCCACCGGCCGCACCCCGCTCCGCCGCGGCCCTGTCGGCACCGTCGGCACCGTCCGACTCGTCGCCCGCGGCGCCCCGAGCCGCGACCAGGAGCCCGAACCCGAGAACCGACACCGCCCCCACGACGGCGGCCCCGTCGGCACCGGCCACCCCCACCGCGGCAGCTCCGTCGACGTCCGCCAAGCCGGGCCCGGTGCGGTCCCTTCTCGACACGCTGTTCGACTGAGCGCATTTGGACAGTAACTCTCAGTAGTCAATGTCCGCTATCCGACAGGCCTCACTGTGAGTTACCTGATAGTCGAACTCGTTGCCCCATCTCGGTTTTGTCCGGACTCGGCCCCAATTACGAAGGCACTCTGTCCGGATCGGCCCCGTATCAACCTAACTCAGCGTGAACTAAGCGCGCCCGAAACAGTCATTACTGTCGAGGCGTGAACAGCGTCGCGCCCCCCGACATCACGCAGAGTCTCGAGCCGATCGGCGACGAACTCTCGTCCTCGCAGGCCCCCGTCTTCGTCGACACGACCGGACGCCGCCGGCGTTACCTCCGAGTCGTCACCGGGGTCGTGTCGGCCGCTTGCCTGCTCTACATCGGACTGCTGGCGTTCAGTCTGTTCACCGGCGGCAACGTCGGCCTCGACACGCTGTTCCCGGACGCCAAGGCCGCGGCCGCCACGCAGACGACCACCGCACCCACCGCGTCGGCGTCCAGCTCGAGCGCGGCCGCCGAGTCGTCGGAGAGCCGGGCTCAGACCGGCACCACCACCTCGTTACCCACCGCAAGCGGAACGTCGACGCAGAGCGCTGCGCCGGCCACCCAGCCGAGCGCCGCCGCAACGACCAAGCCTCCGACCACCGCCCCCACCACCACCGCCCCCACGACGGCCCCTACGACGGCCGCGCCCACCACAGCCGCGCCGACCACCGCAGCCCCGACGACCGCGCCCACCACGGCCGCCCCCACCACGGCCGCACCGACCACGGGCTCCACCGACGCGGCCGGAACCGGCGGAAGCGACGCCACCGGAACCAGCGGAAACACCGCAACCACCGACCCGAGCACCGGCGCCACCGCCACGACCGGTACCACCACGCCGACCACCGGTGCCACCGCGACCGCCCAGTAACCCGCACGCGACGCGCACGAACGAAGGCCGGGGCCATTCGCCCCGGCCTTCTGTCGTGTCAGCGGCCGCTCAGGCCAGCGAGACGAGCTCCATCAGATCGTCCGACCAGTTGTCCTCGACCCCGTCGGGCAACAGGATCACCTTCTCCGGCTTCAGCGCCTCGACCGCCCCGGGGTCGTGCGTCACCAGCACGACCGCCCCGGTGTACGTCGTCAGCGCGTCCAGCACCTGGATCCGGCTGGCCGGGTCGAGGTTGTTCGTCGGCTCGTCGAGCAGCAGGACGTTCGCCGCCGAGCTCACCAGCCCGGCCAACGCCAGCCGCGTCTTCTCGCCGCCCGAGAGCACCCCGGCCGGCTTGTCGACGTCGTCCCCGGAGAACAGGAACGCGCCGAGCAGGCGGCGGATGTCGCCGTCGGAGCTGTCGGGCGACGCCGACCGCATGTTCTCCAGCACCGTGCGCTCCGTCTCGAGCGTCTCGTGCTCCTGGGCGTAGTAGCCCATCTTCAGCCCGTGTCCGGGCTCCACCGAACCGGTGTCGGGCTGCTCCATGCCGCTCAGCAGCCGCAGCAGCGTCGTCTTGCCCGCGCCGTTGAGCCCGAGGACCACGACCCGCGTCCCCCGGTCGACGGCCAGGTCGACGTCGGTGAAGATCTCCAGCGAGCCGTAGCTCTTCGACAGGCCGGACGCGGTCAGCGGGGTGCGCCCGCAGGGCGCCGGAGTCGGGAACCGCACCTTGGCGACCTTGTCCGACTGCCGCTCGTCGGCCAGCCCGGCCAGCAGCTTCTCGGCCCGCTTGGCCATGTTCTGGGCCGCGGTGGCCTTGGTGGCCTTGGCCCGCATCTTGTCGGCCTGCGACATCAGCGCGCCGGCCTTCTTCTCGGCGTTCGCGCGCTCGCGCTTGCGACGCCGCTCGTCGGCCTCCCGCTGCTGGTGGTAGGCCTTCCAGCCCAGGTTGTACTGGTCGATCTCGGAGCGGTTCGCGTCCAGGTACCAGACCTTGTTGACGACGGCGTCGAGCAGGTCGCCGTCGTGCGAGATGACGATCAGCCCGCTCTTGTGGCCCTTGAGGTAGTCGCGCAGCCAGGTGATCGAGTCGGCATCGAGGTGGTTCGTCGGCTCGTCGAGGAGCAGCGTCTCGGCGTCCGAAAAAAGGATGCGGGCGAGCTCGACGCGGCGGCGCTGTCCGCCGGACAGCGTCCGGAGCGGCTGACCGAGGACGCGATCGGGCAGGCCGAGGTTCGCGCAGATGCGCGCCGCGTCGCTCTCGGCGGCATAGCCGCCGAGCGCGGCGAACTGGTCTTCCAGGCGGCCGTAACGACGGACGAGCTTGTCGCGGTCGGCGTCGGTGGCCGCCTCGGCCATCGCCACCTGCACCTTGTCCATGTCGTGGAGCAGGACGTCGAGGCCGCGGGCCGAGAGCACGCGGTCGCGGGCGGTCACGTCGAGGTCGCCGGTGCGCGGGTCCTGCGGGAGGTAGCCCACCTCACCGCGGCGGTCGACGTGACCGGCGTACGGCAGGCCCTCGCCGGCCAGCACCTTGAGCGTCGTCGTCTTGCCGGCGCCGTTGCGGCCGACCAGGCCGATCCGGTCGCCCGGCTGGACGCGCAGCGTGGTGTCGGAGAGCAGGATGCGCGCACCCGCGCGCAGCTCCAGCCCGGTAACGGTGATCAAAAGAGGGTTCCTCGCAGACAGACGGGACAGATCGGGGCGAGGGTCGGTCTACGAGCGCACCCCGCCAGTCTACCCGCCGCCGCCGAGAGGTTGAGCTGCCACTAGGTTGGCCCCGTCGCCCGCGGGGTATCGGATCGGCGACCCCTGGCCCGGAACGGGAGTACGAGCGATGGACTTCGATGACGACGCCAACCTGGACCTCTCGCAGGTCGAGGATGCGCGGGGCGGTGGCGGTGGCTTCGGCGGTGGGCCGATCGCCATCGGTGGCGGTGCGCTGGGCCTGATCGTCACGGTGGTGTTAGCGCTGCTGGGCTACAACACGCTGGGCAACGACTCGTCGTCGTCACCGGCGCCGAGCAGCACCGCGGGGCTGGCTCAGACGTGCGCGACCAGCAACGCCCAGCGGTTCGACCACGTCGAGTGCCGCCAGGTCGCGGTGTTCGACGACCTCCGCGACTACTGGGGCACGCAGGGCACCCAGGCGCTCGGGGCGCAGTACACCGACCCGAAGCTGCGGTTCTTCACCCAGGCCGTGAACACCGCCTGCGGGCAGGCGTCGTCGGCCGTCGGGCCGTTCTACTGCCCCGGTGACCAGCGGATCTACATCGACCTGGGCTTCTACGACGAACTCGCGCAGCGCTTCGGGGCGCCCGGCGAGTTCGCCCAGGCGTACGTGCTGGCGCACGAGTTCGGCCACCACATCCAGTACCTGACCGGGTTCGAGGGCGAGATCCGCAAGCTCCAGCAGCAGAACCCGTCGAAGGAGAACCAGTACTCGATCGCGCTGGAGCTCCAGGCCGACTGCTACGCCGGGGTCTGGACGAAGAACGCCAGCGGCGGCGCGGAGAGCCTGGTCAAGAGCGTCTCGCAGGAGGACGTCAAGTCGGCGATCCAGGCCGCCGGGGCGGTCGGTGACGACCGGATCCAGGAGCAGTCCGGCGGCGGCGTGAACCCCGAGACCTGGACCCACGGCTCCGCGGCCCAGCGCGAGAAGTGGTTCACCACCGGTCAGTCCAGCGGCGACCCCAAGTCCTGCAACACGCTCAACGCCGCCTGAGCGCGGATTACCGACTTTCCGGGGTTCTGGGCGGGCTCAGAACCCCGGAAAGTCGTCAGGCCGCGTCGACCACCCGGATGCGGGTGGCGCGGAAGGCATAAGGGGTGGCTGAGAGGACGTCTCGGCGCGGGTCGGGGACGGTGAGGAAGCGCTCGACGGCCAGCGCGCGCAGCGGAGCGAGTGTGCGGTCCTCGAAGACCGCGTCGACGGCGGCCCGGTCCCCACCCAGCACCACGGCGTCGAGCGACGACGGCAGCAGCACCCGGGCGGCCACCGCCGCGGCCGCCTCGGCGAGCTCGCGGGCCTGCTTCTCCCGCCGGCGGGCGAATCGCTGGGCCGACTGGCCACCGGCCTTGTTGCGGCCGTGCACGAGCCTCGTGTCGACCTTCGACGTCACGAGCGTCGACCCCTCGAACACCCCGGCGGCGAATCCGCCGAGCCTCACGAGCAGCACCCCGACCCGCCGGTCGCGGGAGGCGTGCGCGATCAGGTCGGCCACCGGGTCGGCCCCGACGACCACCGGCGGGAACGGCGGATGGCACTCCGCGACCGCGCCGTCGGCCCCGTACACGGTGACCATGTCGGCCGGGTCCGGAGCGCCGGCCGCGGCCGCCCCAGAAGCCCCAGAAGCCCCAGAAGCCCCGGAAGCCCCAGAAGGCTCGGCGCGGGCGAGGCCGCCGTGCCGGTCGGAGAACCCGGTGAACCAGCGGGACAGGCGCTCGGGCGGTACCTCGACCCAGCGTCCTCCGCCCGCCGCCGGTTGCTTCCCCATGCCGCGACACCCTAGCGGCGGCGGCTCGCCAGGTACGCCAGCACCGCCAGCACCCGGCGGTGGTGCTCACCGGTGTCGGGGATCGCCAGCTTGCCGAAGATGCTGCGCATGTGCGACTCGACCGTCCGCTCGGCCAGCTGCAGCCGCCCGGCGATGGCCGCGTTCGAGTGCCCCTCGGCGACCAGCGCCAGCACCTCGTTCTCCCGCCCGGTCAACGCCCCGAACCGTCCCCCGCGCGGCCCCAGCAACCCTCCGACCACCTCGGGGTCGAGCGCCGAGCCCCCCGACGCGACCCGCCGGACCGCGTCCAGGAAGTCGTCGACCCGTAGCACGCGGTCCTTGAGCAGATACCCGAACCCGCCGCCGGCGACCAGCGCCACCGAGTGCCGCGTCTCGACGTGCTGCGACAGCAGCATCATCGGCAGCTCCGGATGCTGCTCCCGCAGCGTGCGCGCGGCCCGCGCCCCGTCGTCGGTCATCGTCGGCGGCATGCGGACGTCGATGACCGCGAGATCCGGCCCCAGCGCACCGACCGCGGCCACCAGGGCGTCGGCGTCCCCGACCTGGGCGACGACCTCGTGCCCGGCCTCGGTGAGCAGCCGCACCAGCCCCTCCCTGAACAGCACCGAGTCGTCAGCCACCACTACGCGCATGCGATCTCCACGGTCACGGTCGTGCCTCCACCGGGCGGGCTGTCGACCGCCAACGAACCTCCGACCGCGGCGATGCGGTCGCGTACCGACGGCAGGTCGGTGCCCGCGCCGCCGACCCCGTCGTCGGCCACCTCCACCCGCAGGACGTCGCCGGAGGACGTCACCTCGATCCGGATCCGCCCGGCGTCCGCGTGCTTGAGCGCGTTCGCGTACGCCTCGGCGATCAGGTAGTAGACGGTCGTCGCGACCGGATCCGACGTGCGGACGTCCTCGACGACCAGCTCGACCGGGATCGGGCTGTCGCCGACCAGCGCCTGCAGTGCGACCGGCAACCCGTCGTCGAGCAGGCTCGGGCGGATTCCCTGGGCCAGCCGCCGCAGCTCGGCGATCGTCGCCTCCAGCGACTCGACGGCCACGTCCAGCTCGGCGACGGCCGGTCCGGTCAGCGTCCGCTGGAGCGACCGCAGCCGCATGCCCACGGCGACGATCCGCTGCTGGGCGCCGTCGTGCAGGTCGCGTTCGAGCTTGCGTCGCTCCTCCGCGGTCGCGGTCAGCAGCCGCTGCCGGCTGGCGCTGACCTCGCGCAGAGCGTCCCGAAGGTGCAGTTGGAGGCGGGAGACCTCGATCGGCAGCCGCGCCTCGACCACGGCCTCGCGGGCGCGGCGCAACCGCCGGGCCGACACCGTGCCGAGCGCCAGCACCCCGACGTCGGCCTCGCCCGACCGCAGCGGGATCGTGTGCTCGGCCGGATGCCCGGCCAGGTCGACGTCGACCGCGCCCGGCGCGCGCAGGAGCAACCGCAGGCCGGGGTCGTTGAGCACGGCGCGGAGGACGTCCTCGGTCCGGTCGGCGGACGCGGTGCCGTCGCGGACCTCGGCGACGAACGCCTGCAGCCGGCCGCGGAGCAGGTACCGGTCGCGGTCGGTGAGCCGGCCGACGGACTCGGCCAGCCGCCGGTGCAGTGGCTGGAGCACCAGCGCGGTCACGAACGCGGCCCCGGTGACGCCGAGCCGGCTGTCGGCGCCGAGCACGCCGGCGGCCGCCACCACCCCGGCGAACACGGCGGCCGACAGCGCGGTCGTGAGCAGCCAGGACACCGACGCCCCGAGCAGCCGGTCGACGTCGAACAGGTCGTACCAGAGCACCGCGACGAGCACCGCGGCCGGGACCGCGAGCAGCATCGCGAGCAGGAAGCCGGTGTAGGCGAGCGCCGGCGAGGCGCCGAGCGACTGCGCGACCCAGCCCGCGGCGAGCAGCACCGGGACCGTGCCGGCCCCGAGCACCAGCCAGCGCAGCTGCTGCCGGGTGACGTCGTCCCCGCGCCGGTTGCGGGTGACCAGCGCGACCACCGCGGTGACCAGCGCGGACAGGCACGACCCGAAGCCGATCACGGTCGCCGCGGCCAGCACCGGGGTCGGCCGGGGCACGGCGGCGAACGCCCCGACGGCGTTGACGAGGAACCCGGCCCCGGCGGTGAGCAGCGCGGCCCGGCGCCACCGCCGGCCCGGCAGCAAGCCGTTCGGGAACACCAGGCAGAGCGCGACGAACCCGGCCAGGTTCCACACCCAGACGCCCGGCGAGACCATCCCGATGACCCGCGCGGCCGGCCACGAGGACGCGCCCCAGTACTCGATCGCGAACGCGGCCGAGGGCGCGGCCCCGACCCAGGCCAGCGCGGGCCCCACCGGGTTGCCCGGCACCCGGATCCCGAGCAGCACGCCGAGCAGGACCGGAACGGCGAGCACGGCCACGGTCACCGCGGTCACCGCCAGCGGGTCGCCCAGCGGGTAGACGAGCTGCAGCACCCCGCCTAGCGCGAACACCAGCACGGGCAGCAGCACGGCCCGGTGCACCGGGAACCGAGCCACCATGGCGACATCGTCACTCGCGCCGAGCGAAAACGCATCAGTGCCAGCACGCAGGTTGGATGCGCAGGTCAGAGCTGTACTGGCCGGGATGCCGGCGCAGGGCTCGCCGGGCCACGCTCCGGGGCATGGAACTCATCCTGCTCGTCCTGCTGCCGCTGCCGCTCGGCTTCCTCGTCCGGTCGAGGGCCGCCGCGTTCGTCGCCTACATCGCGGTCCACTCGTTCGTCTTCACCTTCCAGAGCACGTCGCTGACCCTGGAGTGGGTCCGCGGCTCCACCGCCGCGTTCTCCGCGGACGGGGCCACGCCGTGGCCGTACCTGATCGTCAACGCGGTCATCTACGGGATCGGCCTCGGGCTGGTGGCGCTCGGGGCCTGGCTCCGGCAGCGACGCGAGACGCGCCGGACCACGCCGGTGGACCTCGCGGCCGGATAATCGGCGGCCGGATAATCGCTTGCCCCGGGGTGTCTGCTGACGCTGTGCCGGCCTACCGGGTGTTCCTGGGGATCCAGTTCGCGACGGCCGCGGTCACCGGGCTCGTCTACACGACGATCGTCGTCTACCGGGTGGACGCGGCCGGGCTGGACCCGTTGCAGCTGGTGCTGGTCGGAACCACGCTGGAGGCCGCGTACTTCGCGTTCCAGCTGCCGACCGGGGTGCTCGCCGACCTCGGGAGCGCGCGGACCTGCGTGGTGGCCGGGGTCGGGGTGCTCGGGGCCGGGTGCGTGGTCGAGGGCCTGCTGCCGTTCTTTCTCGGGATCCTGGCCGCCCAGGTGATCGGTGCGCTGGGGTATGCGCTGGTCAGCGGGGTGCTGGAGGCCTGGATCGCCGGCGAGGTGGGGACGGACGGGCTCGCCCGGGTGTATCTGCGGGGGTCGCAGGCCGGCCTGGCCGGGACGCTGATCGGCACCGCGGTCAGCGGGTTCGTGGCCGGGGTGCGGGTGAACCTGCCGCTGCTGGTCGGGGGTGGGGCGCTGATCGTGCTGGCGGTTGCGCTGCCGCTCGTCATGTCCGAGCGGGCGCGCACGACCGTCGAGGCCGAGCCCAGCGCGGCGGAGACCGTGCGGGCGGCCTGGGGGCTGATCCGGGTGCGGCCGGCGTTCCTGCTGGTGTTCGGGGTGGTGGCGCTGGTCGGTGGGTGGAGCGAGGCGATCGATCGGCTCTGGGGCGCGCATCTGATCGAGAACTTCCGGCTCCCCGGGCCCGAGGACGCGACCTGGTTCAGCATCCTCGGCGTCGCCGCGACGCTGCTGGGGCTGGTGGTCACCCAGGTGCTGGCGGCCCGTCGCCGGGAGACGATGAGCACGCTGCTCGGGGTCGTCGGGGTGCTGCTCGTGACGACGATCGTGTTCGGGCTGGCCGCGAACGTGGGGCTGGCGATCGGGGCCGCGCTCGCGCTGGCCGCGGCGCGGACCGCGTTCGCGCCGGTGCTCAGCGCCTGGCTCGTCGAGCGCACGGACCCGAGGGTCCGGGCGACGGTCCTGTCGGCCCGGGACATGTTCGACGCGACCGGTCAGGTCGTCGGGGGCCCGGCGATCGGGGCGATCGGCACCTGGTGGTCGCTGCGCGCGGCCCTGGTCGCCGGGTCGGCCGCGCTGATCCCGGCCGCCGGGCTGCTCGTAGTGGCCCGGCGGCGGGTGCGTACCGTCGATACGTCAGACGTTGAAGCCCAGCGCGCGTAGCTGCTCACGGCCGTCGTCTGTGATCTTGTCGGGGCCCCACGGGGGCATCCAGACCCAGTTGACCCGGAAGTCCTCCACCAGGCCACCGCTCACCAGCGCGGCCCGCGTCTGGTCCTCGATCACGTCGGTCAGCGGGCAGGCCGCCGACGTCAGCGTCATGTCCAGCGTCGCGATGTTCGCGTCGTCGACGTGGATCCCGTAGACCAGCCCGAGGTCGACCACGTTGATGCCGAGCTCGGGGTCGACCACGTCACGCATGGCCTCTTCGACGTCGTCGATCTTCGCGATGTCGAGGGCGGCTCCGCCGCCCGCGGTCGGCTCGGTCATGCCTGTGCCCCTTCGTTGGCCACGGCCTGGGCCGTGGCGTCCTTGAACGCCATCCACGCCAGCAGAGCGCACTTCACCCGGGCCGGGTACTTCGCGACGCCGGCGAACGCGACCGCGTCTTCCAGCACGTCCTCGTCCGGCTCGACCTGGCCCCGCGACTGCAACAGCTCGACGAACGTGTCGACGGTGGAGAACGCCTCCTCCACCGACTGCCCGACGAGCAGCTCGTGCAGCACCGACGCCGACGCCTGGCTGATAGAACACCCGGCACCGTCGTAGGAGACGTCGGCGACGCCACCGTCGGTCAGGTGGACCCGCAGCGTCACTTCGTCGCCGCACGTCGGGTTGACGTGGTGCACCTGCGCCTCGAACGGGTCACGCAGACCCTTGCCGTGCGGATGCTTGTAATGATCCAGGATGATCTCCTGGTACATCTGATCGCCAAAGAGCCCGCTCATCCGAAGAACCTCACGACCTGATGCAACCCGTCGACCAGCGCATCAATTTCCGCTTCGGTCGTATACAGGTAAAAAGACGCGCGGGTCGTGGCCGGCACTCCGAACCGCACACACGTCGGGCGCGCACAGTGGTGCCCCACCCGGACCGCGATGCCCAGCTCGTCGAGGTACTGCCCGATGTCGTGCGGGTGGATCGCGCCGAGCGAGAACGAGATCGTCCCGCCCCGCGCCTCGGTCGTGTCGGGCCCGACGATCGTGAGCCCGGGAACCGACTTCAGCCGGGGCAACGCGTACGAGACCAGCGCGTGCTCGTGCGCCTGGACGTTCTCCAGCCCCAGATCCATCAGGTACCGCGCGGCCGCGCCGAGCCCGATGGCCTCGGCGATCGGCGGCGTGCCGGCCTCGAAGCGGTGCGGCACCTCGGCGAACGTCGACCCGTCCATCGAGACGGTCTCGATCATCTCGCCGCCACCGAGGAACGGCGGCATGTCGTTGAGCAGGTCGGCCCGGCCCCAGAGCACCCCGATGCCGGTCGGCCCCACCATCTTGTGCCCGGTGAACGCGATGAAGTCGACGCCCAGGTCGGCCACGTTCACCGGCATGTGCGGCACCGACTGGGACGCGTCGAGCATCACCAGCGCGCCGACCTGCCGGGCCCGGGACACGATCGGCTCGACCGGGTTCTGCGTCCCCAGGATGTTCGACTGGTGGACGTAGGAGACGAACCGCGTCCGCTCGTTGATCAGCGTGTCGAGCTCGGAGAGGTCGAGCCGGCCGTCGTCGGTGATCCGGAACCACCGCAGGGTCGCACCCGTGCGCTGGCAGAGCAGCTGCCACGGCACGATGTTCGAGTGGTGCTCCATCTCCGAGATGACGATCTCGTCACCCGGGCCGACCAGCGGGAACTCCGAGCCGTCGGGACGCCCGGCCGAGTTGCCGAGCGAGTACGCGACCAGGTTCAGCGCCTCGGACGAGTTCTTCGTGAAGATGATCTCGTTGCGGCTCGGCGCGTGGATCAGCTCGGCGATCGTGTCGCGGGCGCCCTCGTAGGCGAGCGTCGACTCGGAGCCGAGCGTGTGCACCGCCCGGGCCACGTTCGCGTTGTGCCGGGCGAAGTGCTCGGAGATCGTGTCGATGACGACCTGCGGCTTCTGCGACGTGTTCGCCGAGTCGAGGTAGACGACCGGAACGCCCTCCGCGCCGCCCTCGTCGTGCAGGCGACGCGAGAGCAGCGGGAAGTCCTTCCGGATCAGCTCGACGTCGTAGCTCATGAGGTGGCTCCCGCGGCGAGGAAGCGCTCGTAGCCCGACTCCTCCAGCTCGTCGGCGAGCTCCGCGCCACCCTCTTCGACGATCCGACCGCCGACGAACACGTGCACGAAGTCCGGCCGGATGTAGCGCAGGATCCGGGTGTAGTGGGTGATCAGCAGCGTGCCGAGTTCCCCGGTGCCGCGAGCCCGGTTCACGCCTTCGGAGACGACCTTCAGCGCGTCGATGTCGAGGCCGGAGTCGGTCTCGTCGAGGATCGCGATCTTCGGCTTGAGCAGCTCGAGCTGGAGGATCTCGTGCCGCTTCTTCTCACCGCCGGAGAAGCCCTCGTTGACGTTGCGCTCGGCGAACGACTGGTCGACGCCCAGCTCCTCCATCGCGCCCTTGACTTCCTTGACCCACAGGCGCAGCTTCGGCGCCTCGCCGCGGACCGCGGTCGCCGCGGTGCGCAGGAAGTTCGAGACCGAGACGCCGGGCACCTCGACCGGGTACTGCATGGCCAGGAACAGGCCGGCCCGGGCCCGCTCGTCGACGGTCATCGCGAGGACGTCCTCGCCGTCGAGCAGGACGCTGCCGCTGGTGACCGTGTACTTCGGGTGGCCGGCGATGGAGTAGGCCAGCGTGGACTTGCCGGAGCCGTTCGGCCCCATGATCGCGTGCGTCTCCCCCGACTTCACGGTGAGGTCGACGCCGCGGAGGATCGGCTTGCTGTCTTCGCCCGCGTTGACGCTGACGTGCAGGTCGCGGATCTCGAGCGTGCTCACTGGGGGAACTCCTGGTTCGTGGTGAGAGATACGAGTACGTCGTCGCCGTCGACCCGGACCGGGTAGACGGGCACCGGCTTCGTGGCCGGCAGGCCGGTGGGTTTGCCCGACCGCAGATCGAAACGGGAGCCGTGCAGCCAGCACTCGATCGTGCAGTCCTCGACGTCGCCCTCGGAGAGCGGAACCGTCGCGTGGGAGCACTCGTCGCGGATCGCGAAGAACTCGCCGTCGGACCGGACCACGGCGATCGACTCGCCGTCGATCTCGACCGCGAGAGCGCCCTCGTCCTCGACGTCGCTCACCGCACAGGCGCGGACGTAGCTCATGCCCCCGCCTTGGCCAGCCGCGCGTCGATCGTGCTGGTGATCGCCTCGACCAGCTCGTCGTTGCCGATCTTCTGCGTGATCTCGGCGAAGAAGCCGCGCACGACCAGTCGCCGGGCCTCGTCGGCCGGGATGCCCCGGGACTGCAGGTAGAACAGCTGCTCGTCGTCGAAACGGCCGGTCGCGCTCGCGTGCCCGGCGCCGACGATCTCGCCGGTCTCGATCTCCAGGTTCGGCACCGAGTCGGCCCGGGCGCCGTCGGTGAGCACCAGGTTCCGGTTGATCTCGTACGTGTCGGTGCCGGTGGCCTCGTCCTGGATCAGCACGTCGCCGACCCAGACCGTGTGCGCGTCCGCGCCCTGCAGCGCGCCGCGGTAGACGACGTTGCTCCGGCAGTCGGGCACCGAGTGGTCGACGAACAGCCGGTGCTCGAGGTGCTGGCCGGCGTCGGCGAAGTAGATGCCGTAGGCGTCGATCTCGCCGCCGCGGCCGGTGAACTCGACCGACGTGTACTGCCGGACCAGGTCGCCGCCGAGCGTGATCTGGATGTGCGTGAGCCGCGAGTCGCGGCCGAGCTTCACCCGCTGGTGCTGCAGCTGAACCGAGTCGCCCGACCAGTCGGTGCGGGTCACGACCGTCGCCCCGGCGTTGTCACCGACGAGGATCTCGACGTTGTCGGCCAGCGTGACGTTGCCCGCGTGGTCGAGGAGGATCTTGACCTCGGCGTTCGGCTTGATGTCGAGCACCGTGTGGTGGTAGCTCGCGCCTTCGGCGCTGCGGCCGGTCAGGTCGAGGACCACGTACTCGTCCACCACGCCGGTCACCGTGACGACGGTCGCGGTCTTCACCTTCCCGTACGCGTCGGCCGAGGGGCGGTCGAACGGCGTCAGCGCGCTCCCGACCCGCGGGTCGTCCGCGCTCACGTGCTCGATGCGGACGCCGTCCGGCGCGCCGGCGCGCTCGTCGAGCGTGCCGTCCGGCGCCGGAGCGGCGCTGCTGTCGTGCAGGCCACGGAGCCGGCCGAGCGGCGTGAACCGCCACTCTTCCTCGCGGCCGGTCAGCTGCGGGAAGTCGGCCACGTCGTAGGACCGCAGAGCCACGGCCTTGCTGGCCCGCGGCTTGCCATCGGCCGGGCCGCCGTGACTGTGCGCTCCGGCGAGCACAGGAGCATCGCTAGACACTTACTTTGATCCTTCGTTCGAAGTTCGGGGGGCCTGATTAACCGACTGCGCCTTCCATCTGCAGCTCGATCAGGCGGTTGAGCTCCAGCGCGTACTCCATCGGAAGCTCACGGGCGATCGGCTCGACGAAGCCGCGGACGATCATCGCCATCGCCTCGTCCTCGGTGAGACCCCGGCTCATCAGGTAGAACAGCTGGTCGTCGCTGATCTTCGAGACCGTCGCCTCGTGCCCCATCGCCACGTCGTCCTCGCGAACGTCGACATAGGGGTACGTGTCGGAGCGAGAAACGGTGTCGACGAGCAGCGCGTCGCACTTCACCGTCGACTTCGAGCCGACCGCGCCGTCGAGCACCTGGACCAGGCCGCGGTACGACGTCCGGCCACCGCCCCGGGCCACCGACTTGCTGACGATCGTCGACGACGTGTTCGGGGCCGCGTGCACCATCTTGGCGCCCGCGTCCTGGTGCTGACCCTCGCCCGCGAACGCGATCGAGAGAACCTCGCCCTTGGCGTGCTCACCGGTCATGAACACGGCCGGGTACTTCATCGTCACCTTGGAGCCGATGTTGCCGTCGATCCACTCCATGGTCGCGCCCTCGTGGCACACGGCCCGCTTGGTGACCAGGTTGTAGACGTTGTTCGACCAGTTCTGGATCGTCGTGTACCGGCACCGGGCGTTCTTCTTGACGATGATCTCGACGACCGCGGAGTGCAGCGAGTCCGACGTGTAGATCGGCGCCGTGCAGCCCTCGACGTAGTGCACGTACGCACCCTCGTCGACGATGATCAGCGTCCGCTCGAACTGGCCCATGTTCTCGGTGTTGATCCGGAAGTAGGCCTGCAGCGGGATCTCGACGTGCACGCCCTTCGGCACGTAGATGAACGAGCCACCGGACCAGACCGCGGTGTTCAGCGCGGCGAACTTGTTGTCGCCGACCGGGATCACCGAGCCGAAGTACTCCTTGAAGATGTCCTCGTGCTCTTTGAGCGCCGTGTCGGTGTCGAGGAAGACGACGCCCTGCTCCTCGAGGTCTTCCCGGATCTTGTGGTAGACGACCTCGGACTCGTACTGGGCCGCGACGCCGGCGACGAGGCGCTGCTTCTCCGCCTCGGGGATGCCGAGCTTGTCGTAGGTGGCCTTGATGTCCTCCGGAAGCTCCTCCCAGCTCTGGGCCTGCTTCTCGGTGGAGCGCACGAAGTACTTGATGTTGTCGAAGTCGATGCCGCCGAGGTCGGCGCCCCAGTCGGGCATCGGCTTCTTGCCGAACAGCGTCAGCCCCCGGAGACGGCGGCGGAGCATCCACTCGGGTTCGTTCTTCTTCGCCGAGATGTCCCGGACCACGGCCTCGTTCAGACCACGCGTCGCGGCCGCGCCGGCCACGTCGGTGTCGGCCCAGCCGAACTGATAGTTGCCCAGCGCCGCGATCTGCTCGTCCTGCGTGAGCGGCACGGTAGCGACAGGCGCGCCGGCCTCCGAGCGGTTCTCGGGCGTGATGGCGGTCATGAGGACGTCCTCCCGGGACGGGTGTAGGTGCAGGTAATGCCGTGGTTCACACTGCTTCTTTCGGTCTCGGCGGCGCCGGTATGTGCGTCGTACAGACGCCGTCGCCGTGCGCGATCGTCGCGAGCCGCTGGACGTGGCTGCCGAGCAACCGCGAGATGACCGCGGTCTCGGCCTCGCACAGCTGCGGGAACTCCGCGGCGACCTGGGCGACCGGGCAGTGGTGCTGGCACAGCTGCCCGCCGCCGGCCAGCGCCGAAGCGCTGGCAGCGTAACCCTCGGCGGAGAGCGCGTCGGCCAGGGCCTCGGCCCGCGCCAGCGGATCGTCACCGGCGTCGGCCATCGCCGCCCGGCACCGCTCCTCGAGTACCCGCACGCGCTCGGCGGCGAACGTCGCCACCGCGTCGTCACCGTGCAGGCGGGCGAGGAACCGGAGCACCTCGGCGGCCAGGTCGTCGTACATGTGCGGGAACGTCTCCCGACCGGCGTCGGTGAGCACGAACTCCTTGGCCGGGCGTCCGCGGCCCCGCGGGCCGCGGCCCGGCCGCTCCCGGCTGACGACGCTGCCCTCGGCGAGCATCGCGTCGAGGTGGCGGCGGACGGCCGCCGGGGTGAGGCCCAGTCGCTCGCTCAGGTCGGCGGCCGTGGCCGCGCCTTCTTCGAGCAGGAGTCGGCCGACCCGGTCACGGGTCCTCTCGTCGGTGGGCCCGACGGTCGGCTCGACGTTTTTCACAACATCATTGTTGCGGATATCCGGCGGACCGGCCAGCGCGGGTTACGCGTGGGTATTCGTGAGCACGGTCACGCAGGGTAGCCTTACCTTTCTACGACACGCCCGATAATCGTGTGGTCTGTGAGCATTCCCCGCGTGGGGCACGATGGCGCCCGTGACTTCAGTTCTCGCCGGACGCCTCGCCGATCCCGCGGCACGGGAGGCAACCGTGGTCGCGCGAACCCCGGCGCCGCGCACCCGCAAGACGCTCGCGGCCGACCTTCGGGCCCTCGGCGTCCGGGACGGGGATGTGCTCCTCACCCACACCTCGGTCTCCGCGCTGGGCTGGGTCGCCGGGCGCGAACACGCGGTGATCCTGGCTCTGCTCGACGCGGTCGGGCCGACCGGCACGCTCGTCGTCCCGACCCAGACCGGCACCAACTCCGACCCCTCCGAGTGGCAGGCGCCGGCCGTGCCGGCCGAGTGGTGGGACGTCATCCGGGCCGAGGCGCCCGGCTTCGACCCGGCCCGGACGCCGACCGACGGCATGGGCTGGCTGCCCGAGACGCTGCGGACCTGGCCCGGCGCGGTCCGCAGCACCCACCCGCAGACGTCGTTCGCCGCGCTCGGCCCGTCGGCCGGCGCGCTGATGGCCCGGCACGACCTCGACTGCCGGTTCGGAGACCGGTCGCCGCTGGCCGCGCTCGAGGCGGCCGGTGCGAGAGTGCTGCTGCTCGGCGCCGGCTACCACGCCTGCACCGCGTTCCACCTGGGTGAGGCCCGGTCGGCCGGAGCTCCGCGGGAACGGCTCGCCTGCGCGGTGCTCGACGCCGACGGCGAGCGTCGCTGGACCCACTACGTCGACGTCGTGGCCGACGAGCGGGACTTCGCCTCGCTCGGCGCCGCGTTCGCGGGCACCGGCGAGGTGACGGCCGGCCCGGTCGGGTCGGCCCGGGCCAAGATCTTCGCTCTGGACGCCGCCGCGCGCTTCGCGTCGACCTGGATCCCGGCGCACCGGCCGGGCTGGAGCTCTTAGCGGAAGACCACCGTGCGGTCGCCGTTGAGCAGCACCCGGTGCTCGACGTGCCACTTGACCGCCCGGGAGAGGGCCAGGCACTCGACGTCCCGGCCGCTCTGCACCATCTCGTCCGGGCCGTCGGTGTGGTCGACTCGGGCGACCTCCTGCTCGATGATCGGGCCCTCATCCAGGTCGCCGGTGACGTAGTGCGCGGTCGCGCCGATCACCTTGACGCCCCGGGCGTGAGCCTGGTGGTACGGCCGGGCGCCCTTGAAGCTGGGCAGGAACGAGTGGTGGATGTTGATCGCGCGTCCGGCCAGGTCACGGCAGAGGTCGTCGGACAGGATCTGCATGTAGCGGGCGAGCACGACCAGGTCGACCCGGTGTTCGTCGATCAGCCCGCGCAGCTTCGCCTCGGCCTCGTCCTTGGTGTCCGGTGTCACCGGGACGTGGTGGAACGGGACGTTGTGCCAGCGGGCCAGCGCCGCGAAGTCCGAGTGGTTCGAGACGATCGCCGGGACGTCGATCTTGAGGGCGCCGGTCTCGCGGCGGAACAGCAGGTCGTTGAGGCAGTGCCCGAGCTTGCTCACCAGGATCAGCACCCGCGGGCGGACCGCGAGGTCGTGGACGCCCCAGTCCATGCCGAACTCGGCCGCGGTCGGCGCGAACTCGTCCCGCAGGTCCCCCGCACTGCCGGTTGCCGGACCGGAGATGTGGACGCGCATGAAGAAGCGGCCGGTGAACGGGTCGCCGAACTGCTGGCTCTCCAGGATGTTGCAACCGGCACCGGCGAGGCGGCCGGCGACCGCGTGGACGATGCCGGGACGGTCGGCACAAGACAAGGTGAGGACGTACTGGGGTGACGATTCGGGCACGGCCTGGAGGCTACCCGGAGCGATTCGGAGCCGATCGTCTACGGCACATAGAATGCCGCGCATGAGTACCGCGACCGCCGCCGCTACCGAGCCGGCAGCACCGGACCGGGACCCGACCTGGTTCCAGCGGCTGCGGAACGCGCCGTCGCTGGTCCGGTGGCTCGCGTTCGGGACGGTCGTGGGCAACATCGTGATCGTGCTCACCGGCGCCGCGGTCCGGCTGTCGGCGTCCGGGCTCGGCTGCCCGACCTGGCCCAAGTGCACCGACGACAGCTACACGAACACGCCCGAGTTCGGCATCCACGGCTACATCGAGTTCGGCAACCGCCTGCTGACGTTCGTCCTGTCGGCGATCGTGGCCGCGGCGATCATCACGGTGTTCCTCCAGCGGCCCCGGCGCCGCTCGCTGGTCTGGCTGTCGCTGGCCCAGTTCTTCGGCATCGTCGCCCAGGCCGTCGTCGGCGGCATCACGGTGCTGACCGGGCTGAACCCGTGGACGGTTTCGGCGCACTTCCTGGTGTCGATGGCCCTGATCTACGCGGCCTACGCGTTCTGGGTCCGCACCGGCGAGGGCGACGGGCCGCGCGACTGGCGGGTCACGGCGCCGCTGCGCTGGGTCGGCCGGGGAATCGCCGTGGCCGCGGGCGCGACGATCGTCATCGGCACGGTGGTGACCGGGAGCGGCCCGCACTCGGGCGACGGGAACGCCCCGCGGACCGGGTTCGACCCGGCGCTGGTCAGCCAGCTGCACGCGGACGCGGTGTTCCTGCTCATCGGGCTGACGATCGGGGGCGTGCTGGCGCTGCGCGGGGTCCCGGCCGCCCGCAACGCGGTGATCGCGCTGCTCGTCGTCGAGCTGGCCCAGGGGCTGATCGGGTACGTCCAGTACTTCACGCACCTCCCGGTGGGCCTGGTGGCCGCGCACGTGCTCGGTGCCTCCATCCTCTGGGCGTTCGCTCTCCACGTCCTCTTCAGCCTCCGGGTGCGGAATGATCGACTTACGGCCTGAGCAGGGCGGTCGCGGGCGGGGCATCGCGGCCGCGATCGAGGGTGGCTTCGCGGCCTGCTGGTTCGGCTGGGCTCAGGCCGAGCCGCCGGGCTGGCTCGTCCCGCTGCTGATCGTCGGCGCGGTGCTGAGCGGCGCTCTCGCGGTCGGCGGGGTCGTGCTGGCGGTGCGGAGCCCGTCCGGGTCGTCGCCCATGGCCGTCGCCCGCACGCGGACGCAGTACTACGTCACGGTGGCGATCGAGGTCGTGCTCATCTGGGCCGGATCGGCCCTGCTCGGGGCCACCGGCCACGACGAGTACATCGCGGCCTGGATCGCGCTGGTCGTCGGCGTGCACTTCGTGCCGCTCGGCCGGTTCTTCGGTGAGCCGCTGCTGCAGATCTCCGGCGTGGTGATCTCGCTGGTCGCGATCGGCGCGGCGGTCGTCGCGCTCGCGACCGACTCCGGCAGCAGCACGGTCGCCGGCACCGGCACCGGCCTGGCGCTGCTCGTCACCGGTGTTCTCACGCTCTTCGGCGTTCGCGCCCCGAACTGACTCATTCGCCCCACGGTCCCCGGCCGGGACCGGCACCATGGCCCGATGATCGGCAGCCTCGGCGGCACCGTCCGCAGACGTGGTGGGTTGGCCGCGGTGATCGCGGGCTTCTTCGGCGCGGTGTGGTTCGGCTGGGCGCGGGACGGGCTGGCCGAGCGTTACGAGTGGGCCCTGATCCTGGTGATCGCGCCGTCGTTCCTGGTCGTGGGCTGGGGCGCGGTGCGGGCCTGGGGTCCGCCGCCGGCCGGTGGCGAGCCGGCCGACCCCACGTTCAGGCACCGGTCCCCGATCCTGGTCGGGGTCGAGTTCGTCGTGGCCGCCGCGGCCGCCTGGTTCACCGGCCCCGCGTCCGACGTGGTGCTGGCGGTCACGACGATCGTGATCGGCCTGCACTTCGTGCCGCTCGCCCGGCTCCTGGGGCAGGCGCTGCTCGGGTGGGCCGGCGCGGCGATCGTCGTCGTCGGGCTGGTCGCGTGGGCGACCGCGGCCGTCGCCGACGACAGCAGCGACCCGGTCGCCGGGCTCGGGACCGGCGCGGTGCTGCTGGCCGCCGCCCTCCTGACGCTCCGCCGGACCGCGGTCGGGCCGACCGTCAGAGCGTGATCGGGACGCCGGTCACGTCGGCGGAGTACTCCCAGAGCCGGCGGGCGTTCGGCTCGTCGTAGGCGGCCGCGGTGTACCGGACGCGCACCGGGCGACCGCGCAGCTCCCCCGGGCCGCCCGGGCCGTAGTACTCGCCGCCCGCCGCGGCCGGATCGGTGGCGGCGCGCAGCGTCGGCAGCGCGCCGGTCGCGGCCGACTGGCCGATCACCTTCGTCGCGGCCGCCGAGAGCACGGTGAACAGCGTGGCCCCGTTCGCCCCCGGGCCGGTCGTGACCAGGTTGGTCGCGGTGTAGCCGGGGTGGGCTCCCAGGCTGGCCACCGGAGCACCGGCGGCGCGGAGCCGACGGTCGAGCTCGAGCGTGAACCAGGCGTTGGCGAGCTTGGAGAAGTTGTACGCGCCGGTAGCCGAGTAGCGGCGCTCGCTCTGCGGGTCGTCGAGCAGCGACGGCGACCCGAACTTGTGCATGACGCTGCTGAGCGTCACGACCCGGGCCCCGGGCCGCTCGAGCAGCCGGGGCAGCAGCAGCCCGGTCAGCGCGAAGTGACCCAGGTGGTTGGTGCCGAACTGGGCCTCGAAGCCCTGGGCGGTCGTGTGCCGGGTCGGCACGTTCATGATCCCGGCGTTGTTCACCAGCAGGTCGAGCGGCCCGGTCGTGGCGTCCGCGAAGGCCCGGACCGAGTCGAGATCGGCGAGGTCGAGCGGCCGGACCTCGATCCGGCCGGCCGCGGCCGGCACGGCCGCACGCAGCCGGTCGAGCGCGGCCGCGCCTTTGGGCGCGCTCCGGCAGGCGAGGAGGACCGCGCTGCCCGCGCGGGCCAGCGCCTCGGCCGCGCGGTAGCCGATGCCGCTGTTGGCGCCGGTGACGACCGCGACGCGTCCGGTCTGGTCGGGGATGTCGGCCGCGGTCCAGCGGGCCACGACTAGTGCTTCCCGCCCATGTATTTCCACTCGGGCGGGCCGGTCTTGATGCCGGTGACGAGGTCGCGATCCCACTCGTCCTTGACCGTGACCTCGGCCTCGGCGCAGGCCGCGGTGGCCGCCTCGACGCCCCCGGCGACGACCTGATCGCCCCAGGCGCCGTCGGCCCCGACGAGCACGACCCGGGCACCCTTCTGCCCGAGGTACTCCACGACGGCGGTCGCCCCGCCATGGGACGACGCGAACCCCTGCAGCCGCTTGACGATGTCAGCCATGCCGACACGTTACCGACCGGTAGGGCCGGTACGCACGTTACGAGATCAAAGCGTCGACGGCGACGGCCAGGAACAACAGCGTGAGGTACGTGATCGAGAGGTGGAACAGCCGCATCGGCTTGACCTTCAGCTCCCGCCGCACCTGCCGGTTCAGCCGGTGGGCCTCGACCAGGAACCAGCCGCCGAGCACCAGCGCCGTCGCGCCGTAGATCCAGCCCGTGGCCAGCGGCCAGAGCAGCAGCGAGCACAGCACCATCGCCCAGGAATACGCGAGGATCTGTCCGGTCACGACCTTGGGAGCCGCGACGACCGGCAGCATCGGCACGCCGGCCTTGGCGTAGTCGTTGCGGAACTTCATCGCCAGCGGCCAGTAGTGCGGCGGCGTCCAGAAGAAGATCACGCCGAACAGGACCAGCGGGGCCCAGCTCAGCGAGTTCGTGACCGCGGCCCAGCCGATCAGCACCGGCATGCAGCCGGCCGCGCCGCCCCAGACGATGTTCTGGCTGGTCCGTCGCTTGAGCACCGCGGTGTAGACCAGGACGTAGAACAGGATCGCGGCCAGCGCCAGCCCGGCGGCCAGCGCGTTGGTCTGCCACCACAGGAACGCGACCGCGACCACGCCGAGCGCGACACCGAAGATCAGCGCGCTGCGCGGCTCCACCGTGTGCTGGGCCAGCGGACGCCGTTTGGTGCGAGACATCTTTTCGTCGATGTCGCGGTCGATGTAGCAGTTGAGCGCGTTCGCACTACCGGCCGCGAGCGTGCCACCGAGGACGGTGGCGACGATGAGCCACAGCGAGGGCATGCCACGCTGGGCGAGGAGCATCGTCGGAACCGTCGACACGAGGAGCGTCTCGATGATTCGCGGCTTGGTCAGGGCGACGTAGGCCTTGACCACACCCAGTGGCTTCAGACGCGGCGGCCGGGACCCGGCCGGCGCCTCCACTTGTGCAGTCACGACGGCTCCGCCGCAATACGGGGGGTCACAGCAGACCGTCCACCTTCCGATCGTTCCGACCGTGCTCCGCCGGTCAGCCCTTCGGCGCGACGCAGAACGGCGCGCCCGGGTCAGAATAGACCGCCGCCAATCGTCTACACGCTGTGGGTGGGTGGGACGCGCCGGACGGTCGGGCCATCGTCAAAATAGTGGGGTGAACGAGTCTTCCGCACCGGAAGGACATTCACGCGACACCATCCAGAGACGCGTCGTTACTCACTGGGTGGGTAGGGTTTTTGCAGGAGCCGGTCGCGGAACTCCCACGGCCGGATCGGCATTCCGTCCTGAAGAAGGACTCGGACGAGGGACACGCCTGTGAGCAGCTCGGAGAATGACGCAGTACTCGACTGGAACGATCAGGACGCGAAGGCGGTAGACACCGTCCGCGTGCTGGCGGCCGACGCCGTGCAGAAGTCGGGCAACGGCCACCCGGGCACCGCGATGAGCCTGGCCCCGCTGGCCTATCTGTTGTTCAACAAGGTGCTCAAGCACGATCCGACCGACCCGAACTGGACCGGCCGCGACCGGTTCGTTCTGAGCGCCGGTCACTCCAGCCTGACGCTCTACATCCAGCTCTTCCTGTCGGGCTACCCGCTGACACTGGAAGACCTGAAGTCGCTCCGCCAGTGGGGCAGCCAGACCCCGGGTCACCCGGAGCACGGCCACACCCCGGGCGTCGAGACCACGACCGGCCCGCTGGGCCAGGGCGTCGGCAACGCGGTCGGCATGGCGATGGCGGCCCGCCGCGAGCGCGGCCTGTTCGACCCGGACGCCCCGGCCGGCCAGAGCCCGTTCGACCACAACATCTGGGCGATCGCCGGCGACGGCGACATCGAGGAGGGCATCAGCGGCGAGGCGTCGTCGATCGCGGGCACCCAGCAGCTGGGCAACCTGACGCTGATCTACGACGACAACAAGATCTCGATCGAGGACGACACGAACATCGCCCTCACCGAGGACGTCGCGGCCCGCTACGAGGCCTACGGCTGGCACGTGCAGAAGCTCGACTTCACCGCCGGCGGCGAGTACCACGAGGACGTCCACGCGCTCTGGGACGCGCTGCAGGCGGCCAAGGCCGAGACCGGCCGCCCGTCGTTCATCCAGCTGCGCACGATCATCGGCTGGCCGGCCCCGAACCTGCAGGGAACCGGCAAGGCGCACGGCGCCGCGCTGGGCGTGGACGAGGTCAAGGCCACCAAGGAGATCCTGGGCTTCGACCCGGAGAAGACGTTCGAGGTGCCCCAGGGCGCGTTCGACCGGGCCCGCGAGGTCGTGGCCCGCGGCCACGCCAAGCACGAGGCCTGGAACGCCGAGTTCGAGAAGTGGGCCGAGGCCAACCCGGAGCGCAAGGCGCTGTTCGACCGGATGGCGACCCGCTCGCTGCCCGAGGGCTGGACCGACAAGCTCCCGACGTTCCCGGCCGACGCCAAGGGCATCGCGACCCGCAAGGCGTCCGGTGACACGCTGAGCGCGATCGCGCCGGCCCTGCCGGAGCTCTGGGGCGGTTCGGCCGACCTGGCCGAGTCCAACCTGACGACGCCCAAGGGCGAGCCGTCGTTCCTCCCGCCCGACCGCCAGACCAAGATGTTCAGCGGCGGTCCCTACGGCCGGGTGCTCCACTTCGGCATCCGCGAGCACGCGATGGGCTCGATCCTCAACGGCATCGCACTGCACGGCGGCACCCGCCCCTACGGTGGCACATTCCTGGTCTTCAGCGACTACATGCGCCCGGCCGTCCGGCTCGCGGCGCTGATGAAGCTGCCGACGATCTACGTGTGGACGCACGACTCGATCGGCCTCGGCGAAGACGGCCCGACGCACCAGCCGATCGAGCACCTGACCGCGCTGCGGGCGATCCCCGGCCTCGACGTCGTCCGCCCGGCCGACGCCAACGAGACCGTCGTCGCGTGGAAGCAGGCGCTGGAGCACACCGACCGGCCGACCGCGCTGGCCCTGTCCCGGCAGAACCTGCCGACGTTCGACCGCACGACCGGCGAGTACGCTCCGGTGGAGTACGCGGCCAAGGGCGCCTACGTGCTGGCCGAGGCCAGCGGCGGTACCCCGCACGTGATCCTGCTGGCCACCGGTTCCGAGGTCGCGATCGCCGACGAGGCCCGCAAGCGCCTGGAGGCCGAGGGCACGCCGACCCGGCTGGTGTCGGTGCCGTGCTTCGAGTGGTTCGAGGAGCAGGACGAGGCCTACCGGGAGTCGGTGCTCCCGCGGTCCGTCAAGGCTCGGGTGAGCGTCGAGGCCGGCATCGCGATGTCGTGGCGGGGCCTGGTCGGCGAGGCCGGCGAGTCCATCTCGATCGAGCACTTCGGGGCCAGCGCGCCCTACACGGTGTTGTACGAGCAGTTCGGCTTCACTCCCGACCGCGTCGTCGCGGCCGCGCACGCCAGCCTCACCAAGGTCGGGGCCATCACCGGCAGCCCGACCGGCAACTGAAGGAAGGACGTCCACATGTCCGACGCACTCGCCGAACTGTCCGCCGCCGGCGTGGCAGTGTGGCTCGACGACATCTCCCGCCAGCGCCTGAACAGCGGTAACCTCGCGCAGCTGGTGGCCGAGAAGCACGTCGTCGGGGTCACGAGCAACCCGACGATCTTCGCGAAGGCGCTCGAGGACATCGACACCTACGCCGAGACCCTCACCGACCTCAAGGCCCGCAAGGTCTCGGTCGACGAGGCCATCCGGATGGTCACGGCCACCGACATCCGCGACGGCGCCGACCTGCTGCGCCCGGTCTACGACCGCAGCGACGGCGTCGACGGCCGGGTCTCGCTCGAGGTCGACCCGCGCCTGGCCAACGACACCACCGCGACGATCGCCGAGGCCAAGGCCCTCTGGTGGCTCGTCGACCGGCCGAACGTGCTGATCAAGATCCCGGCCACGAAGGCCGGCCTGCCGGCGATCACCGCGGCGCTGGCCGAGGGCATCAGCGTCAACGTCACGCTGATCTTCAGCCTCGAGCGGTACGGCGAGGTCATGGAGGCGTTCGTCGCCGGCGTCGAGCAGGCCAAGGAGAACGGCCACGACCTGACCAAGCTCGCCTCGGTGGCGTCGTTCTTCGTGTCGCGCGTCGACAGCGAGATCGACAAGCGCCTCGACAAGCTCGGCTCGGACGAGGCCAAGGCGCTGCGCGGGAAGGCCGCGATCGCGAACGCGCGGCTGGCCTACCGCGACTACGAGCAGGTCTTCTCGACGCCGCGGTGGAAGGCCCTGGCCGACGCCGGCGCCAAGCCGCAGCGGCCGCTGTGGGCGTCGACCGGCGTCAAGGACCCGGCCTACGACGACACCCAGTACGTCGTCGAGCTGGTCGCCCCGGGCACCGTGAACACGATGCCCGAGGCCACGCTCAAGGCCGTCGACGACCACGGCGTGGTTCGCGGCGACACGATCACCCCGTACTACGCCGACGCGCAGGCCGTGCTCGACGCGCTGGCCGGCATCGGCGTCGACTACGACGACGTCGTCGACCAGCTCGAGCGCGAAGGCGTCGAGAAGTTCGAGCAGTCGTGGACCGAGCTGCTCGAGTCGGTCAAGAAGCAACTCACCAAGGTCGATGCCTGATCACAGAGGGCCCGCCACCGGCGGGCCTCTCGTCTCCGTTTCCGGCGGCGCCTTCGGCGCCGCCGGTGCGGTGACGACCCTTACTTGCGCGCTCACCGACCGGGCCGTCGGCCTGGCCCAGCTCATCGAGGCGGTGCGATGACCAAACCGGCCACGGGCGCTCCCAAGGCGACCGACACAGCGACCTCCGCTCCGCCGGAGGCTCCCGAGACTTCTGCCGAGGCGGGCAGCCCGCCCGCCGGCACTCCATCGGCCGGTAGCCCGGCCCTGGACACCAAGACCTCGCCGGCCCCGGCGATCCCGCCGGGCCAGCTCACGGCGACCCCGGGTGGACGCGCGGCCAACCCGCTGCGCGACCCGGCCGACCGGCGCCTGCCGCGGGTCCCGGAGCCGTGCGCCCTGGTGATCTTCGGCGTCACCGGCGACCTGTCCCGCAAGAAGCTCATCCCGGCGATCTACGACCTCGCCAACCGGGATCTGCTGCCGCCCGGCTTCGTGGTGCTCGGGTTCGCCCGGCGCGACTGGGGCGACGGCGAGTTCGAGGACGTCTGCCGTGAGTGGGCCAAGAGCGGCGCCCGCACCCAGTGGCGCGAGGACGCCTGGGAGCGGCTGTCGGAGAACATCAAGTTCGTCGCCGGCTCCTTCGACGACGACGAGGCGTTCGACCACCTCTCGACCACGCTCAAGGAACTGCACGACGAGCACGGCATCCTCGGCAACGCCGCGTTCTACCTGTCGATCCCGCCGTCGCTGTTCCCGGTCGTGCTCAACCAGATCGAGCGGACGAAGATGGCCGACACCACGACCGACGGCGGCTGGCGCCGCGTCGTCGTGGAGAAGCCGTTCGGGCACGACGTGGAGTCGTCCAAGGCGCTCAACCGCCTGGTCGACGACGTGTTCTCGGCCGAGAACGTGTTCCGGATCGACCACTACCTGGGCAAGGAGACGGTCCAGAACCTGCTGGCGCTGCGCTTCGCCAACCAGCTGTTCGAGCCGATCTGGAACGCCCACTACGTCGACTCGGTGCAGATCACGATGGCCGAAGACGTCGGCATCGGGACCCGGGCCGGCTTCTACGACAAGACCGGCACCGCCCGGGACGTCGTCCAGAACCACCTGCTGCAGCTCCTCGCGCTGGCCGCGATGGAGGAGCCGGTGAGCTTCACCGCGGACGCGATCCGCACCGAGAAGCTCAAGGTGCTGCACGCGACGAAGCCTCCGGCCGACATGGAGCACGACGCGATCCGCGGCCAGTACGAGCAGGGCTGGCTGGCCGGTCAGCGGGTGCCGGGGTACCTCCAGGAGAAAGACATCCCGGAGGACTCGAAGACCGAGACGTACGCGGCGATCAAGCTCGGCATCCACACCCGGCGCTGGGCCGGCGTCCCGTTCTACGTGCGGGCGGGCAAACGGCTCCCGCGGCGGGTCACCGAGATCGCGGTGCTGTTCAAGAAGGCCCCGCACCTACCGTTCGCGAATACCGACACCGAGGCGCTGGGCCAGAACCAGCTGGTCATCAAGGTCCAGCCGGACGAGGGCATGACGCTGAAGTTCGGCTCGAAGGTGCCCGGGTCGGCGATGGAGGTCCGGGACGTCGCGATGGACTTCCTCTACGGCGAGGCGTTCACCGAGTCCTCCCCCGAGGCCTACGAGCGGTTGATCCTCGACGTGCTGGTCGGCGACTCGACGCTGTTCCCGAACGCGGACGAGGTCGAGGCCAGCTGGGTCGTCATCGACGCGCTCGAGGACTTCTGGGAAGGCAAGGCGCCGTTCAAGTACCGGGCCGGCGAGTGGGGCCCGAAGGCAGCGGACGAGATGCTCGCCCGCGAGGGACGCACCTGGAGGCGGCCGTGACGACACTCTGGGACACCACCGGCACCGACGTCGTCAAGGCGCTGTCGGAGTCGCGGCGGGCGGCGGGCTTCGTCGCCAGCGGCGTCGCGCTCACGCTCGTCGTGGTCGCCAACGAGAAGCACGTGCCGGCGGCGGAGGAGGCGGCCAGCGTGGCCGCGTCCGCCCACCCCTGCCGGCTGCTGATCGTCGTCCGGCGCCAGATCGAGGCGCCGATGCCCCGGCTCGACGCGGAGATCTCGGTCGGTGGCCGCCTCGGCCCCGGCGAGGCCGTCGTGATGCGGATGTACGGCCGGCTGGCGCTGCACGCCGAGTCGGTCACGCTGCCGCTGCTCGCGCCGGACGTACCGGTCGTGACCTGGTGGCACGGCGAGCCGCCGGAGAAGATCGCCTACGACCCGCTGGGTGTCTTCGCCGACCGCCGGGTCACCGACGCCCGGGAGTCCGCCGACCCGATCGGCACGCTCACGGCGCGGGCCGAGGACTACGCCCCCGGCGACACCGACCTGGGCTGGTCCCGGACGACGCCCTGGCGCACGCTGCTGGCCGGTGCGTTCGACACGGTCACCGGGCGGCCGACCGCGGTGACGGTCACCGCGGCTCCGCGCAACGTCACCGCGACCCTGCTGGTCGGCTGGATGCGCAGCCGCCTCGGCTTGGACGTCGTCCTGGACGAGTCGGCCAAGCGCGGGATCGCCGAGGTGAACATCGACATAGACGATGGGACCCGGATCCAGGTGACCCGGCAAGACAGCAACCACGCGATCCTGCGGCGCACCGGGGTACCCGACCGGGTCCAGCCGATGGCCCGCCGGTCGCTCGGTGAGCAGCTGGCCGAGGAGATCAAGCGGCTCGACCCCGACCAGCCGTACGGCGAGGCGCTGGGGGCGGCGACCGGGCTGACCGGTCTCAACCACCGGTCGCCGTTCCGCTCGCACGTTTGGAAGGACCCGATGCCCACCGCGACCCCCGCTCCCACGGCATGACGGTCGGCGAGCTGTCCGTCGTCGTCCACAAAGACGCCGACGTGCTGGCGGCCGCGGCGGCCGCGCGTCTGATGGTGCGGATCGTGGACGCCCAGCAGGCGCGCGGGAGCGCGTCGATCGTCCTCACCGGGGGCGGGGTCGGGATCGGCACGCTGAAGGCGCTGAACGCGAGCCCGGCCCGGGACGCGATCGACTGGGACGCGCTCGACGTCTGGTGGGGCGACGAGCGCTACCTGGCCCCGGGCGACGGCGAGCGCAACGAGGTGCAGGCGAACGAGGCGCTGCTCGACCACGTGCCGGTGAACCCGTCGCGGGTGCACCGGATGCCGGCCGACACCGGCAACTCGCCGGAGAGCGCGGCCGAGCAGTACGCCGACGAGCTGGCCAAGGCGGCCCGGGCCGGCGCCGACCTCCCCCGGTTCGACGTGCTGATGCTCGGCGTCGGGCCGGAGGGGCACATCGCGTCGATCTTCCCGGAGTCGCCGGCCGCGTACGACGAGGGCTCGGTGTGCGCGGTGCGCAACTGCCCGAAGCCGCCGCCGACCCGCGTCTCGCTGACGTTCGGCACGATCACCAGCGCCGACGAGGTGTGGCTGCTGGCCGCGGGCGAAGGTAAGGCCGAGGCGGTGGGGCTGGCTCTGTCCGGTGCCGGGCGCGTCCAGATCCCGGCGGCCGGCGCGCTGGGGGGCGTCCGGACGTTGTGGTTGGTGGACGAGGCCGCGGCGGTGAACGTCCCACCGGAGCTCCGGCTCCGCCGGTCGTAACGCGCGCCACCGCACGACACAGGCCCCACCCCCTGAAGGGTGGGGCCTGTCGCCTGAGGCGCGCGGGACGACGTACGCGCGCCCGACCACTACTCGACTGCTACTCCCCGCGGCGGGCGCGGACCTTGGCCAGGGCCTCTTCGAGGATCGCCTCGCCGTCCGCGTCGCTGCGCCGCTCACGCACGTAGGCCAGGTGCGTCTTGTACGGCTCGTTGCGCGGGGCAGCGGGCGGTGCTTCCTGGTTCTTACCGGCGGGCAGCCCGCACCGCGGACAGTCCCAGTGCTCCGGCTCGGCCGCCTCGATGGCGAACGACACGCGGGTCACGTGCCCGTTCGCACAGTAGAAGGGGGTGTGGCGCCGGGGCGCCGACTCCCCCCGCTCCGCCTCTCCCATCGGCCCCGCGCCGACGCGGGTGCCTCGGATGGCATTTCCACCAGCCACGGTTACAGCGCTCCGTTCCTTCCCAGAGGGGGTGGGGGTGGTCGCTGCCGGAGGGACCGCCCGTCAGGACCCGGCGGTCGTCTTCAGCAGCAACCCGAGCGTCACGATGCAGGCGAACCAGATCACGCCGGTAGCGATCGTGATCCGGTCGAGGTTCTTCTCCGCGACGGAGGAGCCGGAGAGGTTCGAGGAGACACCGCCACCGAACATGCTGGACAGCCCACCACCCTTTCCTCGGTGGAGGAGGATGAGCAGTACAAGCGCCAAGCTCGTCAGGACGAGCACGGTCGACACGGCGATGGTCATTGCGGGTGGGGGTTCCTCTCGCTTCTCGCGGGGTCGCGGACACCGGCCCGGTTCTCCGGGGCGCCGCGCTGGGGCCGCGGCACCACTCGCACAGGATAACTGCCGCGACGGTTCAAACGTGCCGTGGTCGCCATCGACGCTGAATTTCGGAAAATTCCGTCCGATCAGCTGAGCAAGTATCGCTCAGCGTGGTTGAGGTCGTGCTACCCCACGAACCCGACCGGCGGCCGGGGCCGTCTTCGCGGGGGCGGTCAGCGTGGCCGCCACGGCCGGATCGGCGGCCGGCAGCAGCACGGTGACCTCCAGGCCACCGCCCGGACGCGCGACCGCCTGCACGGTCCCGCCGTGGGCCCCGGCCACCGCCCGGACGATCGACAGCCCCAGCCCCGCCCCGCGGGTACCCGTGCGCTCGACCCCGCCCCGGCGGAACGGCTCGAACAGGCCGGGCACCTCGCGCTGGTCGAGCTCGGGCCCGTCGTTGGCCACGACCAGCCAGGCCTGGCGCCCGTCACCGCCGGTGCGCACCGACAGCTCGCCGTGCGTCACGTTGTAGCGGACCGCGTTCTCGACCAGGTTGCCGGCCAGCCGCTCCAGCAGGCTCGGGTCGCCGACCACGATCGCCGGCGCGAAGTCGGTGGTGACCTGCAGGTTCAGCCGCTCGCTCTCGGTCGCGACCGCGGACAGCGTCGACGGCACCCCGCGGGCCAGGTCGACCGGCACCTGCTTGGCCAGCCGACCGGCCTGGGCCTCGGTGCGGGCGAGCAGCAGCAGCGCCTCGATCAGGTCGTTGGCCCGCCCGGACGCGTCCCGGACGACCGTGCCCATCCGGCGCAGGTCGTCGTTGGTGGCGTCCTCGTCGGCGAGCGTCACGTCGATCTCGGTGCGCATGACCGCCAGCGGGGTTCTCAGCTCGTGGCTGGCGTTCGCGACGAACCGCTTCTGGCTGCCGAACGCCGCCGACAACCGGTCGAGCATGCCGTCGAACGTGTCGGCGAGTTCCTTGACCTCGTCGTCCGGTCCGGTGTGGTGCAGCCGGTGGTCGAGCGTCTCGGTGGAGAGCCGGCGGGCGGTGACCGTGACCTGGTGCAGCGGGCGCAGCGCCCGGCCGGTGAGCAGGTGGCCGCCCACTATCCCGGCGATACCGATCACCAGCAGGGCCAGGAAGCCCTTCACCAGCAGCTCGGTCGTCGTGGTGGACGCCATGCTGTCTTGCCAGGCGGTGGCGCTCTCGGTGTGCGTGGTGCCGTCCGCGTCCACCAGCGTGACGCTGGAGCCCGGGGCGAGCTGGTCGGTGGACATCAGCTGGTCGCGCACCAGCAGCCAGGCCAGCACGAGCAGCAGCAGCCCGGCCCCGAACAGCAGGACGCCGTTGAGCAGCGTCAGCCGCAGCCGGAGCGTCGGCCGGAGCCGGCCGGGCTTCTTCTCGGCCCCGTACACGGTCATCTCGGCGTCACCCGGTAGCCGGCCCCGACCACCGTCTCTATCAGCGGCGGGTCGCCGAGCTTCTTGCGCAGCGTCATCATCGTCACCCGCACGGTGGTGGTGAACGGGTCGGCGTTGGCGTCCCAGACGCGCTCGAGCAGCTCCTCGCTGGAGATGACCGCGCCGCGGGCCGACAGCAGCACCTCGAGGACGCCGAACTCCTTGCGGGTCAGGTCCACCGGACGCCCGGCCCGGCTGACCACCCGGCGGGCCGGGTCGAGCTCGACGTCGCCGACGGTCAGCACCGGGGGCGCGGGCGGGGTGGCCCGGCGGCCGAGCGCACGCACCCGGGCCACCAGCTCCTCGAACGCGAACGGCTTGGCCAGGTAGTCGTCGGCGCCGATGCCGAGGCCCTCGACGCGGTCGGCGACCGTGCCGCTGGCCGTCAGCATCAGCACCCGAGTGAGCGAGCCCGACGCGGCCAGCTCGGTGCAGATCACGTCGCCGTGCACGCCCGGGAGGTCCCGGTCGAGCACGACGACGTCGTACCGCGTGACGGTGGCCATCTCCTGGCCGTCGGTGCCGTGGTAGGCGACGTCGACGGCCATTCCCTCGCGGCGGAGGCCCCGGGCCACCGCGTCGGCGAGCGCCCGCTCGTCCTCGATCACCAGCACCCGCACGTCCGTGGCCCCTCACCGTCGTTCAACCGCTGGCAACGACGGTAATCCCTGAAGTCACGAACCGGGCTTGAGCACCACGGTCGTGCCGGGGTCGGCGGCCACCTGCAGGGTGCGCAGGTGCAGGAGGGACGGGTGCTCCTCCACGAGCCGGGCCGCGTTGGCCAGCGTGCGGAGCGCGGCCGCCTCCGAGCGGGCCCGCTCGAGCTCGGCCCGTCCGCGCTCGACCGTCAGCGCGGTCTCGGCGAACGCACGGCGCAGCTCGGCCCCGAGCATCAGGTCCTTGACCGCCACCGAGTCGACCGCGATCCCGACCGCCTCGGCGGCCGCGGCCACCGGAGCCGTCAGGCCGTCTCCGAGCGCGCCGCGGTCCCGGATGGCTGCCTCGAGCGCCAGACCGGCCACGCGGTCGCGTAGGACGGTCTGGACGGCCGCGTAGAGCACGTCCAGCGGACGCTCGGCGCTCGCGTGGTACCCGGCCGGGTCGGCGACCCGCCACGAGACGAGCGCGCTGACCTTGACCGTGAGCCCGTCGGCGGTGAGCAGCTCCTGGCCGGGCACGGTGAGCAGCGCCGGCCGCAGGTCGATCCGCACCAGCGTGGTGCGGCCCGCCCGGTAGCCGTGCCGACCGGGCCCCAGCACCGCGCCCCGCACTCCGTCGACGTACGTCACCACGCGCTCGTACTCCATCACGGTGACCTTCGCCATCGCCGCCTCCTTCCGCTGTCGTCGTTCTGTCGTGCGCACGGGTCCGCCGCCTCGGCGTGACGGTGGGGGCGTCCACCTCGCGGTGAGCCCGCAGGACCGGCCCGCCGAAGACGGCGGCGGACCCGCGCGTAGTCGGGAGTCGAACCCGTTTTCCCAGTTGGAGGGGGTGCCGACGTGCGGGACGAGCCCGGCGATGCCGGTTCGCCACTGGCCTCCCCCGTCGAGAAACGGTAGGTGCGAAAGGGACACCGGGCAATCGAAAATGCGGACCGCGCTGAATCCGCGGGCAGGCCGATGTGGTATCGATCGCGGGGTGCGCATGCTGTCCACTCCCCCACCACCACCCCCATCGACCCCGGTGCCACTCGCCGGTCTCGATGCGGTGCCGTGGAACCGGCTGCACCACGCCTACGGAGTCGCCACCGACGTCCCGGGGCACCTCCGTTCCTTACGCTCCCCCGACCCCGACGTCCGGCAGAACGCCTGCGCGGCGCTGCTCGGCACCGTCTACCACCAGGGCACCCGCTGGCAGGCGACGCGGTACGTGGTGCAGTTCGTGGCCGGGCTGATCGACTCCCGGGACACCCCCGACCGGGCGATCCTGATCGGACTGTTGCGCGCGCTCTCGGTCGGCGACCGGGAAGACGGCGAGCTCCCGTTCGCGCCCGAGGCCGCTTTCGCCGGCGCGCGGGGAGTCACGCCGGAGACCGAGCGCACGGTGCTCACCTGGCTCTACGACGAGGAGACCCGCCCCGACGAGCAGCAGCTGGCCGCCACCGACGCGGTGGCCGCGTACTGGGCCCAGGCGGCCTACGAGGCCGGGGCCCGGCACGGCTACCGGTACCTGAACTGGCTCGCCGACCCCGACCCGGCGGTCGCGGCCGGTGCGGCCGAGCTGCTGGCCTGGTTCCCGGGGACGCCGGGCGTGGTGCCTGCGCTGATCGCGGTGCCCGACGACGAGCCCCGTGCGCTGGCCCGGTCGAGCGCCAACCTGAGCCTCGGACATCTGGGGCGCACCGCGACCGGCAACATCGAGGTGGACGCCCGGCTCGTCGAGCTGCTGGGCGCAGCGCACCTCACCGTCCAGCTGACGGCCGCGGTGGCGCTGGCCTACCGGCACGGCACCTCGTTGCCGCCCGGGGCGCTCCAGGTGCTCCTGGAGGCGCGGACGCGCAAGGTGGGGCGGCGGGAGTGGAGCGACATCTGGCCCTGGGACCGCCCCCCGGCCGCCTTCGCCGACCTGGCCCTCCGAAAGGCCTCCCCGAGCTGAGCTCGTTGATGCATAATGCATGCATGACAGCTCTCCAGGTTCGGGATGTCCCCGACGACGTCCGGGACGCGTTGGTCGAGCAGGCCCGCGCCCAGGGGCAGTCGCTCCAGGCGTTCCTGTTCGAGGTGCTGCGCCGGCAGGCTCGCCGTCCGGCCAACGCGGCGGTGCTCCAGCGGTTCGCGCAGCGTTCCGACGGCACCCGCGCCGCGCCGGGCGAGACCGCCGCCGCGCTCGCGGAGGAACGCGACCACAGATGATCGTCGTCGACGCCTGCGTCCTCGCCGACGCGATGATGGACGACGGCCCGGTGGGTGACGCGGCACGGTCGGCGCTCTCGGCCGACCTGGTGTGGGCCGCGCCGACCCACCTCTTCGTCGAGGTGCTCTCGGTCGTCCGCAAGAAGGCGCGGGCCGGCGCCCTGGCCCCGGCGCGGGCCGCCGAGATCGCGGCGGCGCTCCCCGAACTGGTCATCGACCAGGTCGACGCGGTGCAGCTCACCGACCGCATCTGGGAGCTCCGCGAGAACCTCACCACCTACGACGCCGCCTACGTGGCCGCAGCCGAGCTCTACGAATGTGCGGTCGTGACCAGTGACGCCCGGCTGGCCAAAGCGCCGGGCGTCCGCTGTCCGGTCGAACTCCTCTAGCGGGCCGCCCATTCATCGGTCGGCTGGTCGGCTTTCAGGGCCGCCCATTCGGTGATCTGGCGGGCGATGTCCTGGGCGGTCAGGCCCAGGTCGGCCAGGATCTCCGCGCGCGTGCCGTGCGGGTGCCAGTCGGCCGGAACGCCCAGATCCCGGACCGGCACCGACACACCCGCGTCCGACATCGCCTGTACCAGCGCCGTTCCGACGCCGCCGGCGCGGACGCCGTCCTCCAGCGACACCACCAGCGCCGCGTCGCGGGTCAGGTCGACCAGCGACGCGGGCACCGGACGCACCCAGCGCGGATCGACGACCGTGACCCGGATCCCGTGCTCGGCCGCCCGCGCGGCCACCTCGACCGCGGTGTGGGCGAACGCACCGACCGACACCAGCAGCACGTCCGGCTTCTTCCCGGCGTCGACCAGCACGTCGACCCCGCCGACGCGGGAGACCGCGGGCAGGTCGGCCGGCACCGCGCCGGTCGGGAACCGCACGACGGTCGGGCCGTCGGAGACCGCGACCGCCTCCCGGAACTCCTCGCGGAGGGTCGACGCGTCCCGCGGCGCCGCCACCCGGATCCCCGGCACGACGCCGAGGATCGACAGGTCCCAGATGCCGTAGTGGCTGGGCCCGTCGGGCCCGGTGATGCCGGCCCGGTCGAGCACGAACGTGACCGGCAGCCCGTGCATCGCCACGTCGAGCAGCGTCTGGTCGAACGCCCGGTTCAGGAACGTCGCGTAGACGCCGACGACCGGGTGCATCCCGCCCATGGCCAGCCCGGCCGCGGACGTGACCGCGTGCTGCTCGGCGATGCCCACGTCGTAGGCCCGCTCGGGGAACCGCTGGGCCAGCTTGTCGATGCCGGTCGGGATCGCCATCGCCGCGGTGATGCCGACGATGTCCTCCCGCTCCTCGGCGACCGCGACCAGCTCCTCGGAGAAGACCTTCGTCCACTTCAGGCTCGGTGCCGCCAGCGGCTTGCCGGTCGCCGGGTCGAAGGCGCCCGGGCCGTGGAAGTTGTCGGCCTCGTCGGCCTCGGCCGGCGCGTACCCGTAACCCTTGCGGGTGACCGCGTGCACGATCACCGGTCCGCCGAACGACTTCGCCCGGCGCAGCGCGGACTCCAGCGCGCCGAGGTCGTGCCCGTCGACCGGCCCGACGTACTTGAGGCCGAGGTCCTCGAACATGCCCTGCGGGCTGATCGCGTCCTTCAAGCCTCGTTTGACGCCGTGCAGCGCGTCGTAGAGCGGCGCGCCGACGAGCGGTGTGCGCGAGAGCGAGTCGCGGACGAGGTCGAGCACCCGCTCGTAGCCCGGGTTGAGCCGCAGGGTCGCGAGGTGGTTGGCGAGGCCGCCGATCGTCGGCGCGTACGAGCGGCCGTTGTCGTTGACGACGATGACGACCGGCCGGTCCTTACCCGCGGCGATGTTGTTGATCGCCTCCCAGCACATGCCGCCGGTCAGCGCCCCGTCGCCGACCAGCGCGACCACGTGACGCTTCTCGCCGCGCAGCGCGAACGCCTTGGCCAGGCCGTCGGCGTAGGAGAGCGCGGTGGACGCGTGCGAGTTCTCGACCAGGTCGTGCGCGGACTCGGCCCGGCTCGGGTAGCCCGACAGCCCGCCGCGCTGGCGCAGCTTCTCGAAGTCGTGCCTTCCGGTGAGCAGCTTGTGCACGTAGGCCTGGTGGCCGGTGTCGAACAGGATCTTGTCGGCCGGCGAGTCGAACACCCGGTGCATCGCGATCGTCAGCTCGACCGCGCCGAGGTTCGGGCCCAGGTGACCGCCGGTGCGCGAGACCTTGGCGACCAGGAAGTCGCGGATCTCCGCAGCCAGCGTGGGCAATGCCTCGGCGGGCAGGGCCCGCAGCTGCTCGGGAGAAGAGACGCTGGCCAACAGCTCATGGGCCTGGTCGGACACGATGGCGGCAACTCCTCGCGCTGGCTGGTTCAGGATTTCGAGTCTAGCCACGGCCGTCCCGGCCGCATCTCGGGGCGCTTCCGCGCGACCGAATCCCCACGAAATCTCCACACCAACGCCGCGGACGCTGTGCGTGAGCACAGCGTCCGCATTTGTCTTTTGGTAAGAACCTGGAGCCCGCTCAGGGCGGGGCTGACATCCGCGCCACTCGACGTCGCGTACTGGTCGTACTCAAGTCGGGTGGCGCGGCTGTCAGCGCCGTCCTGAGCGGGCCGTGCACTATCGGCCGGAGGACTTGCGGCCTCGGGAGGAGGCGGCGTCGATCACGACGGCGCCGAGGAGGACCGCGCCGGTGATGATGTACTTCACCGACGACGTCAGCGACAGCAGCGCGAGACCGTTCGCGATCGAACCGATCACGACCGCACCGAGCAGCGGCGCGTAGCGCCGGGTGCGGCCACCGAACAGCGACGTGCCACCGATGACCGCGGCGGCGATCGAGTTGACCAGCACGTCACCGGCGCCGGACTGCTGGTTCGCGAAGCCCAGCCGCATCGCGGCGATGACGCCACCGACCGCGGCCAGCGTCGAGCACAGCATGAACACCGAGATCCGGATCGCGTCGACCTTGATGCCGGCCCGGCGCGCGGCCTCGATGTTGCCACCGACGGCCAGGATCGCCCGGCCGTACTTCGTCCGCCGGATGATCCAGTCGAAGATCAGCACCAGCGCGACCGCGAACAGGAAGATCCACGGCAGGCCGCGGTCGATCCCGAGCTTGGACGCCAGCGCGACCACGATGACGATCAGGAAGATCGCCACGATCGCGGTGACCCAGATCGGCTGGCCGGACAGGCCGGCCCGGCGACGGCGGGCCGAGCCCGACAGCGCGGTCACGACGTACAGCACGACGAGCGCCAGGCCGACGACGTAGGTGAGCCAGGTCGGCAGGAACTTCTGCTGGCCGATGTCGATCAGCGCGCCGGTGGGCGGCAGGTTGACCGTGCCCTGCTTGCCGAGGATCTCCAGCTGGACGCCCAGCCAGCCGAGCAGACCGGCCAGCGTGATGACGAACGACGGCACGCCGATCTTGGTGAACACGATGCCGTGGATCAGCCCGATCACGGTGCCGGCCAGGACGGCCATGATCACCGACAGGAACGGGTTGACCCCGTGCGTGGCGTTCGCGACCGCGACGATCGCGGCCGCGACACCGCTGACCGAACCGATCGACAGGTCGATCTCACCGAGCAGCAGGACCAGCGTGATGCCCAGCGCGATGATCGTCAGCGAGGCGATCTGCAGGCACAGGTTGACCAGGTTGAACGCGTTGAGGAACGTGTCGTTCAGGCTCTGGAAGACGATGACGATGACGACCAGGCCGACGATGATCGGCAGCGAGCCGATGTCGCCGGACCGCAGCCGGGCGAACAGCGCGCCGACGTACCCCATCGGGCCGCGGGCCTGGATGAGCCGGGGGTCGAGCAGGTCCGCCGCGACGGCACCTTCTGCCGGCCGGTCGACCGGCTCCGTCGGAGTGCTCACTGAATCGTCCCTTCGTAACGGCCGCCGGGGGCCGCACGGTGTTCCCGGGCGGCGCGCTCGGCCACCACGTTGTCGCTGGCACCGGTGATCGCGGCGACCAGATCGGTCGTGCTGACCTGGCGGGCGTCGAACTCGCCGGCGTTGCGGCCCAGACGCAGCACGACCACCCGGTCGGCGACGGCCTGGACGTCGGCCATGTTGTGGCTGATCAGGATGACCGCGAGGCCGCGGTCGCGGAGCCGCTCGACCAGGTTGAGCACCTGGGCGGTCTGCGCGACGCCGAGGGCGGCGGTCGGCTCGTCGAGGATGACGACCTTCGGGTTGCCGAGCAGCGAGCGCGAGATCGCGACGGTCTGCCGCTGGCCACCGGAGAGCGAGGCGACCGGGATCCGGACGCTCGGGATCTTGGCCGCGAGCGTGCGCAGCAGTTCCCAGCTGCGCTTCTCCATCTCGGCCTCGTCGAGCGCTACGCCGCCGACCGTGAGCTCGCTGCCGAGGAACAGGTTGCCGACGACGTCCAGGTTGTCGCAGAGCGCGAGGTCCTGGAAGACCGTGGCGATGCCGAGGCCCTGCGAGGCCGACGGCGAGGGGATCGAGACCTGGCGACCCTGGAAGAGGATCTGGCCGCTGTCGGCCGGGCCGGCTCCGGACATCACCTTGACGAGGGTGGACTTGCCTGCGCCGTTGTCTCCGACCAGCGCGACCACCTCCCCGGCGGCGACCGAGAAGGAGACGTCGGTGAGCGCCTGGACGGCACCGAACCGCTTGTTGATGCCCGTCATCGAGAGCACCGGCTGTCGCGCGCCGGTACCAGGACGGCCGGCCCCTGTGGTGGCTGTCATGCGGTCCTCTTCGTTGCGAGGGGTTGGGATGGACGCGTGTGAGCGGCGGCACACCGTCGGTGTGCCGCCGCCCGCACGTTCAGGAGTGGTCGGCCGTCACTGCAGGCCGGCCGTCTTGCACGCCGCCTGGTAGTCGGCGGTGCAGATCTGGGCCACGGTGTAGAAGTTGTCCGCGACGACCGTCGTCTTGATGTTCTCCTTGGTGACCGGCACCGGGGTCAGGAGCACCGACGGCACGTCCTTCTTGCCGTTGTTCACCTTCGCGTCCGCGCCGGTGACCTCCTTGCCCTGGGCCAGCGCGACCGCGATCTCGGCGGCCTTCTCGGCCTCCGGCTTGATCGCCTTGTAGATCGTCATGTACTGGTCGCCGGCGACGATCCGCTGGATCGCCGCGAGCTCGGCGTCCTGGCCGGTGACCGGCGGGATCGGGCTGACGCCGGCGGCCTTCATCGCGGCGATCGCGCCACCGGCGGTGCCGTCGTTGGCGGCGTAGACGCCGACGAACCCGGTCTTGCCGAGCTTCGAGATCTGGCCGTCCATGAACGTCTGGGCGTTCTCCGGCTTCCACTCCGGGGTGAAGTACGCGGTCGACGGCTGCGACGTGAAGCCCGAGGTCTTCAGGACCGACTCGGCGCCCTTGTTGAAGAGCTTCGCGTTGTTGTCGGTCGGCGAGCCGTTGATCTCGACGATGTTGCCGCTGGTCTTGCCGTCCTTCTTGAGCTTCTCGACCAGCGAGGTCGCCTGCAGGGCGCCGACCTTCTCGTTGTCGAACGAGATGTAGTAGTCGACGTCGGCTTTGGTCACGAGCCGGTCGTAGGAGATGACCGGGACCTTCTTGGCCGCGGCGGTGGTGACGATGCTCGCGGCGGCCTCGCCGTCGACCGGGTCGAGCACGAGGACCTTGGCTCCGTCGTTCAGCGCGGCCTCGGCCTGCTGCTGCTGCGTGTCGGTCTGCTGGTTGGCGTTGTTGTACACGACGGTGCAGTCCGAGCAGAGCGACTTGACCTTGGCCTCGAACAGCGGCTTGTCGAACTGCTCGTACCGGGTCGTCTGCGACTCCGGGAGCAGGAGGGCGATCTTGGCGTTGTCGCTGCTGCTGCCGGAGCTCGAGCTGTCGTCCGAGCTCTCACAGGCCGCCGCGCTGAGCGCCAGCAGCACGGCAGCGGCAACAGCGACGCCGCGACGCAGAGTGAACACCAAACCTCCCGATGAGTGACGGTGAGCGGCACACACGGCCGCTGAACAGGACACTCGTCTTGCCCCCTGGTTCTGTCAAGGAACACCCATAACGGTTTGGTTTCGTCATGGACACGACACTTACCTGTATCGGTAAAGCGGGCGAAAGCCCCGAAGCATGTAACCAGTGGGACGTCTGATCACTCGGTTTTGACGTCAGTTGACAGAACTCGCGACACGCCCGAGTATGCCCGCATGACTGACCAGGAGTCAGGCGTCACCGGCCTCGGCGGCAACCAGCGCCGCTTGGCCGATGCCCTGAGGGCAATGGGGCCCAGCACCCGCGCGGACTTGGCGACCGCGACGGGTCTCTCCAGAGCTACCGTATCCACTACCCTGAGTGATCTTGCGGACCTCGGGCTCGTCGTCGAGCCCGGCGGAACCGCACCGGCGGGGCCGGCCGGTGGACGGCCCGCGGCGGTCGTCCAGCTGGCTCCGGGCGCCGGAGTGGTGGCCGGGGTCGACATCGGGCGCAGGCACGTGAACGTCGCCGTCGCCGACCTGGCCCACACGGTCATCGCCGAGCGCGGCGAGCGGCTCCGGCCGGACGAGGAGCACACCGCGTCGGTGATGCTCGACCGCGCGGCCGCGTTGGTCGTGGCCGCGGTCGAGGAGTCCGGGCACACGCTGGCCGACGTGATCGGCGTCGGGCTCGGGCTGCCCGCGCCGGTCGTCAGCGGCACCGGGTTGCTCGGGGCGTCGAACATCCTGCCCGCGTGGGCCGGTCTGGCGCCGTCGCTGGAGCTCGGCGAGCGGCTGTCGCTGCCGGTCCACGTCGAGAACGACGCCAACCTCGGAGCGCTCTCCGAGCACACCTGGGGCGCCGGGCGCGGCAGCGACGCGCTGGTCTACCTGAAGCTCGGCACCGGCATCGGCGGCGGTCTGGTGATCGACGGACACCTGTTCCGCGGGATCTCCGGCACCGCGGGCGAGATCGGCCACCTCAGCCTCGACGCGGCCGGCGACGTCTGCCGCTGCGGCAACCGCGGCTGCCTGGAGCTGGTCGCCGGTGGCGCGGCCCTGGTGTCGATCCTCGGCCGCGGCCGGCCCGAGATCCGTTCCCTGGCCGACGTCGTCCAGCTGGTCGCCGAGGGTGACGCGCCGTGCCGGCGGCTGGTCGCGGACGCCGGGTCCTCGATCGGGGTGGCGCTGGGCGGGCTGGTGAACCTGATAAACCCGGACCGGGTCGTCGTGGGTGGGGAGCTGGCGGCCACCGGCCAGGTGCTGCTCGACCCGCTGCGCCACGCGCTCGGCCGCTCGGCGGTGCCGAGCGCGGTCGAGGCGGTGAACGTCGTGCAGGGGACGCTGGGCGACCGGGCCGAAGCCCTGGGAGCAGTAGCCCTGGTACTCCGCGAACCGTCACCCAGCCGCTGAGCCGGCCGGCTGGCCTGGCCTGGCCCGGAATGTGGAACTTCGGGCCGGTCGGGGCCTGCTCAAAATTCCACCGTCTCCCGAAGTTCCACGCTTTCCGCCGTCCCCACCCGCCCTGATTGTCCACAGCGGGCCGACTCGGACCGACGATCCCCGGTCGATTCGACCACTCTTCGCGGCGTGTCGGACAAGATCGGGTGGCCTGCGCTCGCACAGCGGCAGGCGGGCGCCATTTCTCGCGCCCAACTCTTCGCCCACGGCGTCACCCGGGCCACCATTTCTGCGCATCTGGTCGGGGGCCGCTGGCAGCGCCCGATTCCGGGCGTGCTGGTGACCTTCACCGGGCCCTTGCCTGCGCCGACGAGGGAGTGGGTCGCGCTGCTTCATGCTGGCGAAGGGGCGCTGCTCAGCCATCGGACCGCCGGAGCGCTCTGGCGGCTGCTGCCCGAGCGTGCCCGGTATCCGATCCACGTCCTGATCCCGGCCGATCGCCGAGTTCGATCCCGACGAGGCATCGTCGTTCACCGGACCCGCGTGCCCGCCGAGCCAGTGGGATCTCCACCCCGCACCGGCGCGGCCCGTACCGCTATCGACCTCTGTGCGCGCGCGAAGAATCTGACGGAGATCGCCGGCATTCTCGGACAACTCGCTCAGTGTCAGCCGGACGCGATTGAGACGGCTCGAAACCTGCTGGCGGTGGCCCCCACACTTCCGCGACGAGCGGACATCGCCGCCGTGCTCGATGACGTCGCTGGTGGCGCACACTCCGCGCTGGAATGGCACTACCTGGTCGATGTCGAACGGGCTCACGGTCTGCCGACCGGCGATCGCCAGCGCCCTCTGGGCGGCAGCAGGCAGGACGTCCACCACCGCGAGTACCGGACGACGGTCGAGCTGGATGGCCGGGTGGTGCATCAGCCGAGCCGCGCCGCATGGCATGACCGGGCTCGCGACAACGCGGCCGCCTCCCGGGGCGAGATGACTCTGCGGTACGGCTGGGCAGACGTCCGCGACCGACCCTGCGCGGTTGCGGCCGAGGTCGCGGCGGTATTACGCGTCGGTGGCTGGCCGGGCGGCCTGCGTCGTTGCGGGTCTGTTTGCCGCGTCAGCTAGGAGGTGTGAACTTCGGGCCGGTCGGACCGAGCCCGAAATTCCACGCTAACTGCGGATCAGGGTGCCTACACATTCGACGTGGTGGGTCATGGGGAAGGCGTCGAAGGCTCGGACCCGCTGCAAGGCGTAGCCCACTTCGGCGAACGTCGCCACGTCCCGGGCGAACGCGGCCGGGTCGCAGGCCACGTACGCGATCGCGCGCGGCGACCGAGACGCCACCGCCCGAACCACCGCGGCGCCGGCCCCCGAGCGAGGCGGGTCGAGCACCACCAGGTCGACCGGTTCCGGCAGCCCGGACGACAGCGCGGAATCCACCCGGCCCACGACCACCGACGCCCAGGGCGTGTCGCGGAGATTGCGGCGGGCGTCGTCGCAGGCGCCCCGGTCGGACTCCACGGCCACTACCCGCCCGTACTCCCCCACCGCGGACGCCAGGACCCCGGCGAACAGCCCGGCGCCGGCGTAGAGGTCGAGCACGGACTCCCCCGGCTGCGGGGCCAGCGCCTCGGTGACCGCGGTGACCAGCGCGTCCGGGGCCGCCGGGTGAACCTGCCAGAAACCGTCGGCGCGCACCAGCCAGCGCCGGCCGGCCGCGACCTCGCGCACCCGCCGGTGACCGCGCACCGAGTCGGCCCCGGCCTTCACCACGGCGACCGTCTCGGGCAGCTCCTCCGGCAGCTCGACCACCACCGTCCGCTCCCGCCGAGAATCCCGCCGATCCCGCCGATCCCGCCCCCGGCCACCGCCGCCGTCCCGGCCGCGCCCTCCGCCGTCCCGGCCGCGGCCGGAGCCCGCGCCACCGCCGCGGCCAACGCGGCCCTCGGACGGCGCCTCCAGCACCACCGCGTCGTCTCCGGCCGCGGACGCCACGGCCTCCACGCTGCCCACCCCCGGCCAGCCCAGGTGCGTGACCCCGATCGCATCGATCCGCGGATCGGCGATCGGGCAGCTCTCCACCGGCAGCACCGCCCGCGACCGGTGCGGATGCAAACCCGCCCGCCCGGCCGCGTCCACCGCGAACCGCACCCGCGTCCGCCACCCCAGCGACCCGCCCGGCAGCTCCTCCACGCCCGCGAAGACCTCCGCGACCGACGACGCCGACAACCCGCCCAGCCGGACCAGCTGCTCCTCCACCACCGACGCCTTCAGCGCCCGCTGCGCGGCCGGCGACGCGTGCTGCAGGTCGCACCCCCCGCACCCGCCCGGGTGCGCGTACGGGCACGGCGGCTCGACCCGCGACTCCGACGCCCGCAGCACCGACACGGCGTCGGCCCGGCAGAACGACCCACCGCGGTCCTCGGTGACCCGCGCCACCACCCGCTCGCCCGGCAGCGCGTGACGCACGAACACGACGCGCCCGGCGTGCCGCCCCACGCAGTGGCCGCCGTGCGCGATCGACTCGACGTCCAGTTCGAACTCGGTGCCCACCCAGGACGTCACCACGGACTCGGTCACGACGACGACCCCGATCCGGTCGACTCCGGCTCCCGGGCCGACGGCGAGGGGCCGGCCGGCGGGCGCGCATCCGTGTGCAGACCACGACGAACCGCCCCGGGCCCCACCACCCGATCGGCCCGATCCGGATCCCGGCCCTCGGTCGACTGCAACTGCCACGGCACCGACGTCACCATCACGCCCGGCTCGAACAACAGCCGCCCCTTCAACCGCAGCGCGCTCTGGTTGTGCAACAGGTGCTCCCACCAGTGCCCGACCACGTACTCGGGGATGAACACCGTGACGACGTCCCGCGGCGAGTCCCGCCGCAGCGAGTGCACGAACTCGAGGATCGGCCGGGTGATCTCCCGGAACGGCGACTCCACCACGGTCAGCGGCAGCGAGATCCCCCGCCGGTCCCAGTCTTCCTGCAGCGAGCGCGTCGACTGGTCGTCCACGTTCACGGTCACGGCGGTCAGCGTGTCCGGCCGCGTCGCCTTCGCGTAGGCCAGCGCCCGCAGCGTCGGCTGATGGAGCGTCGAGACGAGCACGACCGCGTGGTTGCGGGACGGGAGGATCGGCTTCTCCTCGGTCGGCCGCAGCTCCTCGGCGACCCGCGTGTAGTGCTTCCGGATCGCCAGCATCAACACGTACATGAACGCCATTGCGACGATCGCGATCCACGCACCCTGGGTGAACTTCGTGGCCAGCACGATGATCAGCACGGTTCCGGTCATCACCAGGCCGAACGCGTTGATCGCCTGCGACCGGCGCATCCGCCGCCGGACGACGCCGTCCCGCTCGACCCGCAGCAGCCGGTTCCAGTGCCGCACCATCCCGATCTGCGAGAGCGTGAACGAGACGAACACCCCGACGATGTAGAGGTGGATCAGCGCGCTGGGGTCGGCCTTGAACGCGATCAGCAGGATGCCCGCGGCCACCGCGAGGAACAGGATCCCGTTGCTGAACGCCAGCCGGTCACCCCGGGTGTGCAGCTGACGGGGCAGGTACCGGTCCTGGGCCAGGATCGAGCCGAGCACCGGGAACCCGTTGAACGCGGTGTTCGCGGCCAGCACCAGGATCAGCGCGGTCATGATCGTGACGAAGTAGAACCCGGGCGTGAACCCGGCGAAGATCGCCTCGCCCAGCTGCGCGACCACGGTCTTCTGCACGTAGCCGGCCGGTGCGCCGGCCAGCTGGGTGGCCGGGTTCTCCACGTACTGCAGGCCGGTCAGCCGGGCCAGCCAGATCATGCAGAGCATCATCGCGATCGAGATCAGACCGAGCAGGAGCAGCGTGGTCGCCGCGTTCTTGCTCTTCGGCTTCCGGAACGCCGGCACCCCGTTGGAGATCGCCTCCACCCCGGTCAGCGCCGCACACCCGGACGAGAACGCCCGGGCCAGCAGGAACACCAGCCCGACCCCGGCCAGCGTCTCTTCACCGTGGAACTGGAAGCCGGCGCTCTCGGCCCGGACCGTGTCGTCGAGCACGAAGATCTTGAACAGGCCCCACAGCACCATGCCGAAGATCGCGATCATGAAGCCGTAGGTCGGGATCGCGAACGCCACCCCGGACTCCCGGACGCCCCGCAGGTTCAGCGACGTCAGGATGGCCACGACCAGCACCGCGAGCAGCTCCTGGTGCCCGTCCAGGGCCGGTACCGCGGACGCCAGGTTGTCGACGCCGGAGGCCACCGACACGGCGACCGTCAGCACGTAGTCGACGAGCAGCGCGCTGGCCACGACCAGCCCGAACCCGGGCCCGAGGTTGGTGTTGACGACCTCGTAGTCGCCGCCGCCGGACGGGTACGCGTGCACGTTCTGCCGGTACGACGCGACGACGGTCAGCAGCACGACGACCACCGCCAGCCCGATCCAGGGCGACAGGTGGTACGTGGCCAGACCGGCCGCGCTCAGCGTCGCGAAGATCTCGGCCGGTGCGTAGGCCACCGACGACAGGGCGTCGGAGGCGAACACCGGGAGCGCCACTCGCTTCGGAAGGAGCGTCTCGGCAAGCTTGTCGCTCCGGAGCGCCCGTCCGATGACGAGGCGCTTGAACACGGACGTCGGGGACGGCACGGCGCTAGCGTACGTCTCGGGACCCCATCGATACGCGGCGCCCGGTACACCCGTGTAGCGTCCACCGCAGTCGGCCCGTACAGGCTCGGAGGGACTACCCGAGGTGCACATCGTCATCATGGGCTGCGGCCGGGTGGGCTCCACGCTCGCGCACAGCCTGGAGAAGCGCGGGCACACGGTGGCCGTCATCGACCAGAACCCCGACGCGTTCCGCCGCCTCGGCCCCAATTTCGTCGGTTCCACGGTCACCGGCGTCGGCTTCGAGCGCCGCACGCTGGAGGAGGCCGGCATCGAGCGGGCCGACGCGTTCGCGGCCGTGAGCAGCGGCGACAACTCGAACATCATCTCGGCCCGGCTGGCCCGCGAGACGTTCGGCGTGCAGCGGGTCGTCGCCCGCATCTACGACCCCCGCCGGGCCGCGGTCTACGAGCGCCTCGGCATCCCGACCGTGGCCACCGTCCGCTGGACGTCCGACCAGGTGCTGCGGTCGCTGCTCCCGGAGAGCGCGACCGAGGTCTGGCGCGACCCGTCCGGCACCGTGGTCATGATCGAGCCGCCGCTGCACCCGGGCTGGCTCACGCACAAGATCTCCGACCTGGAGGACGCGACCGGCTTCCGGGTCGCGTACCTGACCCGGTTCGGTGTCGGGCACCTGTGCAGTCAGTCCACGGTGATCCAGGAGGGCGACCGGATCTTCCTGCTGACCACCGAGGGGCAGGTCGGGAAGGTCAGCGAGATCGCCGGGTCGGCTCCGACCGAGAGGAACCACTGACATGCGCGTCGCGATCGCCGGGGCCGGCAACGTGGGCCGCTCGGTGGCCAACGAACTCGTCGAGAACGGCCACCACGTCCTGCTGATCGACCGTGACCCGCGCCAGATGCGCAGCCACCTCGTCCCCGAGGCCGAGTGGGTGCTCGCCGACGCCTGCGAGCTCGCGTCGCTCGACGAGGCCGGCCTGGCCGGGTGTGACGTCGTGGTGGCCGCGACCGGCGACGACAAGGTCAACCTGGTCGTGTCGCTGCTGGCCAAGACCGAGTTCGCGGTCGGTCGGGTGGTGGCCCGGGTGAACCGGGCCGAGAACGAGTGGCTGTTCAACGACCAGTGGGGCGTCGACGTCTCGGTCAGCAAGCCGCGGCTGATGGCGGCGCTGGTCGAGGAGGCGGTCACGGTCGGCGACCTCGTCCGGCTGATGTCGTTCCGGCAGGGCCAGGCCAACCTGGTCGAGATCACGCTGGCCGGCGACGCGCCCTACGTCGGGCGTCCGCTGCGCGAGGTGCCGATCCCGTCCGACGCGGCCCTGGTCGCGATCCTGCGCGGGGCCCGGGTGCTGGTCCCGACGCCGGACGACCCGCTCGAGGCAGCCGACGAGCTGATGTTCCTCTGCCCGCCCGACGCCGAGGACCGCCTGCACGCGGTCGTCAGCGGCGACGGGTCAGCGGACTGAGTCCGCCGCGATCGCCTTTCGCCCGTACCAGACCGTGAAGAGCAGGCAGGCGCCGAACATCGGCCAGCCCATCGCCAGCGAGGCCCAGCCCAGCGCGTTCGCGTTGTGCTGCAGCCACAGGTAGATCTGCACCGCGGCCCGGATCGCGAACATCAGCGCCCAGACCAGGCTGATCAGGCTGAACGCCCGCAGGATCGGCCGCCGCTCCCGCCACTCGGCCGGGATCTCGGCGATGAACCGCCAGGCGTAGCCGATCACCGGCCGCCGGATCAGCACCGACCCGGCGCAGAGCAGCGCGCCGCCGGTGTTCCGGGCGATGTTCAGCAGGTAGAAGTCTTCGGCCTGCCCGGTGCGGGCGGCGATGAGCGCCGCGATGCCCACCGCGAACAGCCCGTTCAGCGCGTGCCGGACCGAGTCCTTCCGGAGCAGCCGGTACCCCGCGATCAGCACCGCCGACCCGACCGCCGCCCACAGCGCCGGCTTCAGCGACGTCGCCATGTTGACCAGGATGAAGACGAGGACCGGCAGGCTGCTCTCGACCAGCCCGCGGATGCCGCCGAGCTGCTCGCGGACCTGGTCCGCGATCGAGAGGGGTTCCTCGTCGTCGTCGGCCGCGGGTTCGTCGGCCGCCTCCGGCGGAATGATTCTTACGCGACGCGGCGAACCACCGTCGGCGTGAACCTCGCCACCGCCCGGGGCCGCGTGCCGACCGTACGTGCCGGGGTCACCCGGCGGGACGTCCGCGATCAGCTCGGCCGCTTCTTCCGCGATGACGTCCGCGACCCGGTCGGTGGACAGATCGGCGGGGAGTTCCGTGCGGTCGCCGGTCGGCCGGGCGCGGTGGTCGGTCACGGTGTGGTCGGCTCCAGCGTGTAGGCGGGGTTGAAGATCACCTTACGTCCATCGCGCAGCGCCAGTCGGCCCTCGACGGTGAGCGAGCGGCCGGGCTCGATCCCGGCGATCCGGCGCCGGCCGATGAAGATGATCGTCATCGAGCCGCTGCCGTCGAACAGCTCGGCTTCCAGCGTCGGCTGGTTGGTACGAGGGGTGTAGCGGACCGACGTCAGCCGGCCGGTGACCGTGGCGAACTTACCCCGGGGACAGTCGCAGACCTTCTCGGCCCCGGACCGGGCGCTGACCTGCTGCAGAGCCTCGGCGTCGAGTTCGCGGTCGGACGCGGTGAAACGGCGGAGCAGACGTTTCAGCCCGGTGTCTTCGTGGGTCCGCGGCAGCGTGTCAGTCATGGTGGGCACCTCAGCGACGAGTCGGCGCGGCTATGCCGTGAAACGCGTTTGCGTTCCCCGGTCATACCCGGTACCGCGCCGTCCTGATCAGGGTACGTCCCTATTCCTCCGCGGCAATGGGCAACTGTGTCACATCCCCGGCAGCACCCGGCTGGTGAGGTTCGTGGGATGGGATGGGACAGCGTGGGACGCCGGTCCGGACCACTGACCGCGATCCGCTCCGCACACTGAGCGCCGTTCACGGGGGAACTCAGTCAAGGAGACATAGGGTGTTATCCCGCTCAATACGTGCGCTGATGCTGGCCGCCGCACTGGTCGCCGGTGTGCTCACCGCGGCTCCCGCACAGGCCGCCGCGCCGGCCGCGATCAACCTGCTGTCGAGCTCCTGCCCGACCGACATCGTCCAGGGCCAGACCAGCGGCTGCGTGACCGAGCTGCAGAACCTGCTCAACGCCCACGGCGCGAACATCACGGTCGACGGCAACTTCGGCGCGAACACGCTGTCGGCGGTCAAGTCGTTCCAGGCCTCGGCGGCGATCGGCGTCGACGGCCGGGTCGGCCCGATCACCAAGGACAAGCTCTACATCTTCAGCGGCCTCTACCCGGCCCCGGTCGACCTGCGTTCGGCCAGCTGCCCGTCCGACGTGATCCGCGGCCAGAACAGCGGTTGTGTCGTCGAACTGCAGAACCTGCTGCGTCACTACGGCTTCCGCGTCGAGGTCGACGGAGACTTCGGGCCGGCCACCGAGGCCGCGGTCCGCAGCTTCCAGTCCGCGAACGGCCTCGGGGTCGACGGCCGGGTCGGTCCGCAGACCAAGGCCGCGCTGTACAACCTGGACGAAGGGCCGTCGCAGGGCCTGGGGGTCGACCTCCGCTCGTCGGCCTGCCCGTCCAACATCGTCCAGGGCCAGTCCGGGCTGTGCGTCTCGACGCTGCAGGCGCTGCTGAACGGCAAGGGCCAGAACATCTCGGTCGACGGTGAGTTCGGCGCGAACACCGCGGCCGCGGTGCGGGCGTTCCAGTCCTCGGCCGGGATCGGAGTGGACGGTCAGGTCGGTCCGCAGACCAAGACCGCGCTCTACTCCGGCACGTCCGGGGTGCCCGCGCCGATCAACCTGACCTCGTCGTCCTGCCCGACCGACATCGTCAAGGGGCAGAAGAGCGGGTGCGTCACCGAGCTGCAGAGCCTGCTCAACCACCACGGCGCCTCGCTGGCCGTCGACGGTGACTTCGGTGGGCTCACCGACTCGGCCGTGCGCCGCTTCCAGGCCGACGCCGGGCTCTCGGTCGACGGCCGGGTCGGCCCGAACACCAAGTCCGCGCTGTACGGGGTCGTCACGCCCCCGTCGTCGCCGCCGCCGGGCGGTGGGTCGTCGGCGATCCTCCGGGTCGCGCAGGCGGAGGCGGACGCCGGTGTGCGTGAGGGCAGCGCCCGGGCGAACTCCTACGGGCAGTCGGTCGGGCTGTCGCTGTCGACCAGCGGGTACGCCTGGTGCGCGGTGTTCGTCAGCTGGGTCGCCCAGCAGACCGGCGCGACCGACTACCGGCACAGCTACGTCGACCACTGGGTGCACGCCGCTCAGAACGGCACCCACGGCCTGTCGGTGACGACGAGCCCGGCGCCGGGCGACATCGTCGCGTTCGACTGGGACGGCAACGGCGACTTCACCGGCGGCAACGAGCACATCGGGATCGTCCGGACGGTCAGCGGAGGCGCGTCGTTCACGACGGTCGAGGGCAACACGCACGCCGAGGGCTCGTCCGCCCCGGACGGAGTGTTCGTCCGCAACCGGAGCACGAACGACGGGTACAACGTCCTCTTCATCCGGGTCCGCTAGGCCTCCGATGCAGAGAGCCAACTATCTCGGCTGAGCCTTTGTGGGCGGCCCGTTGAGGACGACGGATGACAGACGCCCTCAACGGGCTCCACGTCGGAACAACAGCGCCTTGCGGCGCCGGGCAGTGGGACGTCCCGGGCCAGCACGTCACCGGCCTCGCAGTAGCGGCCGACGACCGTCGCCGGTGACACCGGGGCCGGACTCGTCCGGCCGAACCGGTGGACCGTGTAGCGGGCGCCGTAGAGGGACGGGCGCAGGTTGTCGCCCATGCCACCGTCGACGGCGACGAGCCGGCGCCCGCCCGCGGTCGTCTTGACCGCCACCACCCGGTAGAGCGTGACGCCGGCCCGGGCGACGATCGCCCGGCCGGGCTCGACGGTCAGCCGCGGGACCGGCACCCGGTGCCGCTCGCACTCCAGCAGCAGCACCCGGCGGACCCGGTCGGCGAACGCCTCGATCGCGAAGTCGTCGTCGCCGTGGTTGTACGGCACCGCGTGACCGCCGCCGAGGTCGAGCTCCATCGCCGCGTCGGTTCCGCGGACCTCCCGCAGCCAGGCCAGGAACGCCACCAGCTGGCCGATCGCCTTCTCGTAGCCGCCGAAGCGGGCCACCTGCGATCCGATGTGGCAGTGCACGCCGACCAGCTCCAGCGACCGCTGCCCGAGCACCCGACGGGCCACGTCGGCGGCCGCGCCGCTGGTCAGCGAGAGCCCGGACTTCTGCTCCTCGACGCCGGTGGTGAGCGCGGGGTGCAGGACGATCCGGCCGGCCGGGAACCCCACCGCCCGGGCGACCGCCAGCTCCCCGGCCGAGCAGACGTCGAGCGACAGCCCCTCCTCGGCGACCCAGCGGGCCACCGCGCACCCACTCGTACTTTCGGCCGCCCGGCGCGGCTGGATCTCGGTCCTTCGCCGGTGTCCGGCCGTCGGCCGTCCCGCCACGCTGGACCCATGAACCTCGACCGGATAGCCGGTGTCTGTTACGTCCTGACGTTCGCGTCGATCCCCACGCTCGCGCTCTACCAACCGGTGCACGACGCCGGCTTCGTCACCGGGACCGGCTCGGTGAACGGGGTCGTGATCGGGGCCGTCCTGGAGCTCGTGGTGGCCCTGGCCTGCCTCGGCACCGCGGTCGCGCTGTACCCGGTGCTGAAGGGCCGGGCCCCGGCCCGGGCGCTGGGCTTCGTCGGCGCCCGGGTGCTGGAGGCCACCGCGATCTTCCTCGGCGTCGCCTGCCTGCTGGCCCTCGTCGCCCTCCGGCGCGACGGCACCGGCACCGTCGGCACTGTCGGCACCGATACCGGGCGGGTGCTGGTCGCGCTGTACGACTCGATCTTCCTGGTCAGCCAGGGCTTCGTCCCGGCGGTCAACGCGGTGCTGCTGGGCACCGTGCTCTACCGCTTCCGGCTCGTCCCCCGGGCGCTGCCGGTGCTCGGGCTGATCGGCGCGGCGCTGCTCGTCGTCTCCGACGCCGGGGTGCTGTTCGGCGCCTGGGACCGGTTGTCGCCGGTCGCCGGGGTGGCCGCGCTCCCGATCGCGGTCTGGGAGTTCTTGCTCGGCGTCTACCTGATCGTCAACGGCCTCCGGCGGTCAGGGCTCGAACCGGTAGCCCATGCCGGACTCGGTGATCAGGTAGCGGGGGTGGGACGGGTCGGGCTCTAGCTTGCGACGCAGCTGGGCGATGTACACCCGCAGGTAGTTGCTCTCGTCGCCGTAGGCCGGGCCCCAGACCTCCCGGAGCAGCTGCTTCCGGGGCACGAGCCGCCCGGGGTTGCGCACCAGCACCTCGAGCATCCCCCACTCGGTCGGCGTGAGCCGCACGTCGGCGTCCCCCACCGTCACCTTCTTGGCTGCCAGGTCCACGGTGAACGCGTCGGTGGTGACCACCACCGAGTCGGACGCCGGGGTGGCCCGGCGCAGGGCGGCGCGCAGCCGGGCCAGCAGCTCGTCCATGCCGAACGGCTTGGTCACGTAGTCGTCGGCACCGGCGTCGAGCGCGAGCACCTTGTCGTCGCTGTCCTGCCGGGCCGAGAGCACGACGATCGGCCCGGTGAACCAGGGCCGGAGCCCCTCGATGATCTCGATCCCGTCCAGGTCGGGCAGACCGAGGTCGAGCACGATCAGCTCGGGGTGCTTGTGCGCGGCCGCTTCCAGCGCTTCCTTGCCGCTGGAGGCGATCTCGACGTCGTACCCGCGGGCTCGGAGCGTGATCCGCAGCGCCCGCAGCAGCTGCGGTTCGTCGTCGACCACGAGAATTTTCGTCACGGCTTTCCCACCGGTAGTGAAACCACCATCGTCAGTCCTCCGCCGGGGGTGTCCTCCGGCTCCAGCGTGCCACCCATCGCCTCGACGAACCCGCGCGCGACCGCGAGCCCGAGCCCGACGCCGTTCCCGGCCGGCCGGTCGCCCAGCCGCTGGAACGGGGCGAAGATCCGGTCGCGGTCGTCCTCCGGGACGCCCGGACCGGTGTCGACCACCCGCACCTCGACCCGGTCGCCGAGCGCGCTGGCCCGGACGACGACCGGCGCACCGGCGCCGTGCCGCACCGCGTTGCTGACCAGGTTGGCCAGCGCCCGTTCGAGCAGCCCGGCGTCGGCGAGCACCGCGGGGAGCGACTCCGGGACCTCGATCCCGACGTCCGCGGTGCCGGCGTCGGCGACCGCGCGGGGCACGACCTCGTCGAGTGTGACCGGGCGGCGCAGCGGAGACACCGACCCGGTCTGCAGGCGGCTCATGTCGAGCAGGTTGTCGATCAGCGAGACGAGCTGGTCCGACGACTCGTCGATCGTCGCGTGCAGCTCCTCGACGTCGTCCGGCTCGAGTGTCACCGACTCCATCCGCAGCGCCGAGATCGCCGCCTTGATCGAGGCCAGCGGCGTCCGCAGGTCGTGGCTGACCGCGGCCAGCAGCGCGGTCCGCATCCGGTTGCCCTCGGCCAGCTCGGCCGCCTCAGCGGCCCGCGCGGTGAGCCGGGACTGCTGCAGTGCGACCGCGGCCTGGGCCGCGAACGCCGAGAGCACCCGGCGGTCCGACGCGGCCAGCCGACGCCCGCGCAGCACCAGGTGCAGCGTGTCGGTGACCGGCACGTCCGCGTCGCCCTGATCGACGTCGAGGCAGGGCGCGTCCCCCGCACAGCCGACGACGTTCCAGGCGCCGTCGGCGCGCTCGAGCAGCGTCACCGAGTCCTGGCCGAACGCGTCACGCACCTGGTTGAGCAGGGCCGGGAGCGCCCGGCCGCCGGCCAGCACCCCGCGGCTGAGCGCGGAGAGCATCTCGGCCTCGGCCTGCGCCCTGGACGCCTCCCGGCGCCGCCGGGCCGACAGGTCGACGACCCACGCGACCGACAGCGCGACCAGCACGAACACGGCCAGCGCGATCAGGTTGTCGAACTCGGCGATCGTGAACGTCCGGACCGGCGGGGTGAAGAACCAGTTCACCAGCAGGGTCCCGGCCGCCGCGGCGAACACCGCCGGGTACCCGCCGCCGACCAGCGCGGTCGCGACCACGAACCCCAGGTAGAGCAGGAGCTCGCTGGAGAGGTCGAGATGCCCGGCGACCAGCTTCAACGCCAGCGTCAGCAGCGGCAGCCCGACCAGCGCGACCACGAACCCGTAGATCCGCCTGCGCGCGGTCAGGCCGCCGGTCAGCCGGGGCAGCCCCAGCCGCCGCCGGCCCGCCGCTTCCGAGTGCGTCACCATGTGGACGTCGATCGGACCCGATTTCGCCGTCACCCGCGAGCCGATGCCCTCCGACAACGCCCGTTGCCAGCGCGGCCGGCGGCTGGTGCCGAGCACGAGCTGGGTCGCGTTGGCGCCCCGGGCGAAGTCGAGCAGCGCGGCCGGGACGTCGTCGCCGACCACCGCGTGGAACGTGCCGCCGAGCGACTCGGTGAGCTCGCGCTGTTTCTCGACCCGGGCCGGATCGGCCCCGGCCAGGCCGTCGCTGCGGGAGATGTGGACGGCGAGCAGGTCGCCGCTCTGGCTGCGGGCGGCGATCCGGGCCGCCCGGCGGATCAGCGTGTCGCCTTCCGGGCCGCCGGTGACCGCGACGACGACCCGCTCGCGGGCCTCCCAGATGCCCTGGATGTCGTGCTCGTCGCGGTACCGGCGGAGCGCCTCGTCGACCTTGTCGGCGGTCCACAGCAACGCCAGTTCGCGCAGCGCGGTGAGGTTGCCGACCCGGAAGTAGTTGCCGAGGGCGGCGTCGATCTTGTCGGCCTTGTAGATGTTGCCGTGGGCCATCCGGCGGCGCAGCGCCTCCGGGGCCATGTCGACGAGTTCCACCTGGTCGGCGGCCCGGACGACCGCGTCCGGGATCGTCTCGCGCTGCGGGACGCCGGTGATCGTCCGGACCACGTCGTTGACCGACTCCAGGTGCTGGACGTTGACCGTGGAGATGACCTCGATCCCAGCGTCGAGCAGCGCCTCGACGTCCTGCCAGCGCTTGCCGCCCCGGACCTTCGTGTGGGCCAGCTCGTCGACCAGCGCGATCTCCGGACGCCGAGCCAGCACCGCGTCGACGTCCATCTCCTCGAACTCGGCGCCACGGTGGGTGACGGACACGCGCGGGACGATCTCCAGGTCCTGGATCTGGGCGGCGGTCTCCGGACGTCCGTGCGTCTCGACGAACCCGATGACGACGTCCGCTCCCCGTTCGGCTCGCCGGCGCCCCTCCTCGAGCATCTTGAACGTCTTGCCGACGCCCGGGGCCGCCCCCAGGTAGATCCGCAGCGTCCCGCGCGACACCGTCACCTTCCTTCGCTGAGATCCTGCAGCGCGAGGTTCAACTCGAGCACGTTGACCCGATCTTCGCCCAGGAAGCCGAGGATGCGGCCCTGGGTGTGCCGCGACACCAGCGTCCGGACCTCGTCCACCGGCAGGCTCCGGGCCGCGGCGACCCGGGCGACCTGCTGCTGGGCGTACCGCGGGCTGATGTGCGGGTCGAGGCCGCTACCGCTGGCGGTCAGCGCGTCCGGGGCGACGTCCGCGGGGGCCACCCCGTCGAACGCGGCCACCGCGGCCCGCCGCTCGGCGACCGCCTTGGCCTGGTCGGCCGAGTTCGGGCCGAGGTTGGAGGCCCCGGACGCGAGCGGGTCGTAGCCGCCGGCCGACGGCCGGGCCTGGAACCACTGCTTCAGCGGGTTGCCGTCGGCGTCGGTGAACGACTGGCCGAGCAGGCTCGACCCGACCTCCTTACCGTTCACCTCGAGCACCGATCCGTTGGACTGACGATGGAACACGGCCTGCGACACCCCGGTCAGGGCCAGCGGATAAGCCAGCCCCAGCACGAGCGTGAACAGGACCAGCACCCGGAGAGCCGGGCCGTACTGCCGAACTGAAGTCATGACGAGCGTCCCTAAGAAAGACCCGGTATGAACTGCACGACGAGGTCGATGAGCTTGATGCCGATGAACGGCACGATCAGTCCGCCCAGGCCGTAGACCAGCAGGTTGCGCCGCAGCATCGACGAGGCCGAGGACGGGGTGTACCGCACCCCGCGCAGCGCCAGCGGGATCAGCGCGATGATCACCAGCGCGTTGAACACGACGGCCGAGACGATCGCCGACTCGGGCGAGTGCAGCCGCATGATGTTCAGCCCGTCCAGGCTGGGATAGGCGACCACGAACATCGCCGGGATGATCGCGAAGTACTTGGCCACGTCGTTGGCGATCGAGAACGTGGTCAGCGCGCCCCGGGTGATCAGCAGCTGCTTGCCGATCTCGACGATCTCGATGAGCTTCGTCGGGTTCGAGTCGAGGTCCACCATGTTGCCGGCCTCCTTGGCGGCCGACGTCCCGGAGTTCATCGCCACGCCGACGTCCGCGGCGGCCAGCGCCGGGGCGTCGTTCGTGCCGTCCCCGGTCATCGCGACGAGCTTCCCGCCCTCCTGCTCGCGCTTGATGAGATTCATCTTGTCCTCGGGCGTGGCCTCGGCCAGGAAGTCGTCGACCCCGGCCTCGTCGGCGATCGCCTTCGCGGTGAGCGGGTTGTCGCCGGTGATCATCACGGTCCGGATGCCCATCCGGCGCAGCTCGTCGAACCGCTCCTTCATCCCGCTCTTGACGACGTCCTTGAGGTGGATGACGCCCAGCGCCCGGGCCGGCGCGCTCCCGTCCCGGGACGCGACGACCAGCGGCGTCCCACCGGCGGCGCTGATCCCGTCGACCACCGATCCGAGCTCGGCCGCGACCGAGCCTCCGTGGTCGCGGACCCAGCGGAGCACCGCCGACGCGGCCCCCTTCCGGACCACCCGGCCGTCGGCCAGGTCGACGCCGGACATCCGGGTCTCGGCCGTGAACGGCACGAACGTGGCACCCTCGACCGGCGCGGCCCGCAGCGCGTACTCCCGCTTGGCGAGGACGACGATCGAGCGCCCCTCGGGGGTCTCGTCGGCCAGGCTGGAGAGCTGCGCGGCCTCGGCCAGCTGCCCCGGCGACACGTCGCCGACCGGCACGAACTCGGTCGCCTCCCGGTTGCCCAGCGTGATCGTCCCGGTCTTGTCGAGCAGCAGCGTGTTGACGTCGCCGGCGGCCTCGACCGCGCGGCCGGACATCGCGAGCACGTTGCGCTGGACCAGCCGGTCCATGCCGGCGATGCCGATCGCCGAGAGCAGCGCGCCGATCGTCGTCGGTATCAGGCAGACGACGAGCGCGACCAGCACGATCAGCGGCTGCGACGCCCCGGCGAACGCGGCGAACGGCTGCAGGGTCGCCACCGCCAGCAGGAACACGATCGTGAGGCTGGCCAGCAGAATGTTCAGCGCGATCTCGTTCGGCGTCTTCTGCCGGGACGCGCCCTCGACGAGCGCGATCATCCGGTCGATGAAGCTCTCGCCGGGCTTGGCCGTGATCTGGACGACGATCCGGTCGGAGAGGACCCGGGTGCCGCCGGTCACCGCGCTGCGGTCGCCGCCGGACTCCCGGATCACCGGCGCGGACTCACCGGTGATCGCCGACTCGTCGACGCTGGCCACGCCCTCGACGACGTCCCCGTCGCCCGGGATAACCTCACCGGCCACCACGACGACCAGGTCGCCGGGCAGCAGTGCGGTCGCGGCGACCTCCTCGGTCACCGCCCCGCCGGCGTCGGTCCGGTCGCCGACGACCCGCTGGGCCACGGTCTGCGTCTTCGTCCGGCGCAGGGTCTCGGCCTGGGCCTTACCCCGGCCCTCGGCGACGGCCTCGGCCAGGTTCGCGAAGACGACGGTCAGCCCGAGCCACACCGCGACGACGATCGAGAACACGCTCGGATCGAGCACCGCGAAGACCGTCGAGATCACCGAGCCGATCTCGACCACGAACATCACCGGCGTCCGCACCATGATCCGCGGGTCCAGCTTGCGCAGAGCGTCCGGAAAGGAAGTGAGCAGCAGTTTCGGGTCGAGCAGACCGCCGCCGACGCGGCGCGAGGTGGGTTGGACCTCCGCCGGAGGCGGAGACAGAAGCGTGGTCATGAGAGCCCCTCCGCGAGCGGGCCGAGAGAGAGTGCGGGGAAATAGGTGAGGCCGGTGACGATGAGGATCACGCCGACGAGCAGCCCGACGAAGAGCGTGCGGTGGGTCGGCAGCGTGCCCGCGGTCACCGGGACCGGCTGTTGCCGGGCCAGCGAACCGGCCAGCGCGAGGACGAAGATGATCGGCAGGAACCGGCCGACCAGCATCGCCAGTCCGATCGCGGTGTTGTAGAACGGCGTGTTCACCGACAGGCCGGCGAACGCGCTGCCGTTGTTGTTGCCGCCGGAGGCGAACGCGTACAGCACCTCGGAGAACCCGTGCGGCCCGTCGTTGAGCATCGAGCCTCGGGTCGACGCGAACGCCATCGCCAGCCCGGTCCCGACCAGCACCGCCATCGGCGTGGCCAGGATGTAGAGCGAGACGAGCTTGATCTCCCGGCTCTGGATCTTCTTGCCGAGGTACTCGGGGGTGCGCCCGACCATCAGCCCGGCGATGAACACGGCCAGGATCGCCATGATCAGGATCCCGTAGAGGCCGGAGCCGACGCCGCCCGGCGCGATCTCGCCGAGCAGCATGTTCAGCAGCACGATGCCGCCGCCGAGCGCGGAGAACGAATCGTGGAACGAGTTCACCGCGCCGGTCGAGGTCCCGGTCGTGGCCGTGGCGAACAGCGCCGAGCCGGGGATGCCGAAGCGGACCTCCTTGCCCTCCATCGCGCCCGGGAAGTGGGCCTCCAGCGCCCACACACCGGCCAGCGCCAGCGTGAAGATCGTCGTCATCACGCCGAGGATCGCCAGGCCCTGACGCCGGTCACCGACCAGCCGGCCGAACGTCCGGGTGATCGCGACCGGGATCAGCAGGAGCAGGAAGATCTCGAACCAGTTCGTGAACGCGTTCGGGTTCTCGAACGGGTGGGCCGAGTTCGCGTTGAAGAACCCGCCGCCGTTCGTGCCGAGCTCCTTGATCGCCTCCTGGGACGCGATCGGGCCGCCGGGCACCGCCTGGGTGCCGCCGGCCAGCGTCGTCACGTCGTGCGGGGACGCCAGGCTCTGCACCGCCCCGGCCGCGACCAGCACCAGCGTCGAGACGACGGCGATCGGCAGCAGGATGCGGAACGAGCTCCGGAACAGGTCGACCCAGAAGTTGCCGAGCCGGTCGGTGCCCTTCCGGGTGAACCCGCGGATCAGCGCGACCGCGACCGCCATCCCGACCGCGGCCGAGGCGAAGTTCTGCACGGCCAGCCCGGCCATCTGGACGAGGTGGCCCATCGTGGCCTCGCCCGAGTACGCCTGCCAGTTCGTGTTCGAGACGAAGCTCGCCGCGGTGTTGAACGCCAGGGCCGGGTCGACGCCCGGGAACCCGAGCGCCAGCGGCAGGCTGCCCTGGACGCGTTGCAGCAGGTAGAGGGCCAGCACGCCGACCGCGGAGAACGCGAGCACGCTGCGCAGGTAGACCGGCCAGCGCTGGTCGGCGTCGGGGTCGACGCCGACCGCCCGGTACAGCAGCCGCTCGACCGCGAAGTGCCGGTCGGACGCGTACACCCGGGCCATGTAGTCGCCCAGGAACTTCCAGGCGAACCCCAGCGCGACGACGAGCGCCAGGACCTGCAGTGCGCCGGCCATCAGAACCGCTCCGGCAGCACGAGCGCGACGAGCAGGTACCCGATCAGCAGCACCGACGCGACGAGCCCGACGACGTTCTCGGCGCTCACAGCCGCTCCACCCCTCGCGCGACGAGCGCCGCGAGCCCGAAGAACGCGACGGTGAGGGCCACAAAGGCCAGGTCAAGCATGGCGAACACTCCAAGAGCGGTGGTTCGGGCATCGGCTTGATGCCCGCACCGAAAGTGAACGCCGCCCACATCGGGCCGCCGCTTTCCTTGACGCTCCCTTGACGCCCGCCGTCTCCGCCTTGACGGTTCCCTGACACGCAGAAGCCCGGCGCCACCTCGGCACCGGGCTTCTGAACGACCGCCTACTCCTGGTTGGCCGCCTGCTCGACCACCTCGCGGGGCAGTTGCAACGGCAGCGGGTCGCGCACCGGCATCGCGTCGTCACCCCGGACGACGACCACCTGGCGCACCGACTCGGTGAGCTGCGGGCCGGCGTCGGGGTCGGCCGCGGCCGCGCCGGTGAACGTCGCCCGCAGGAACCACCGGGGTCCGTCCACGCCCACGAACCGCAGCAGTTGCTTGCTGCCGTCCGGCACCTTCACCATCGCCCGCAGCTCGGGGCCGAACTCGCCGTGCTCGTGCTCGACGACACCGCCGTCGGCCCGGATGCCGGCCTCGAGCTCGTCGCGCACCTCGTCCCAGATGCCCTCGGTGCGCGGGGCCGCGAACGCGGCCAGCTCGAGTGCGCTGGTGCCGTCGGTCAGCACGACCGAGGCCACCTGGCCCTGCTGGTTGGCCTCGACCCGCAGCTCGACGTCCGTGAGCGTCGGGACCCGGAGTGCTCCCAGGTCGACGCGCTGGACGTCGTCAGCCGGGACCGTTTCGGCATCCCACGGACCGTTCCCGGAGTCCTGCTCGATCTCCACGGCCTCGAGCTCTTCCTCCCGGCCGTCCGCCGCGTGCCGGCCACGCCGACGTCGAAACACCCCTTACTCCTCTCCTGCGGGCACCAGATCGCGGTGCCCTCCGGTCGAGCCGTGGCCGCCCGTTCCCCGGACCGATTCCGGCAGCGCGGACGCCACCCGGAACGCGGCCCGCTCGACGCGCTGCACCACGAGCTGAGCGATCCGGTCGCCTCGCGCGAGTGTCACGGTCTCGGTGGGATCGAGGTTGATGAGGTTCACCTTGATCTCCCCCCGGTATCCAGCATCGACGGTACCGGGTGCGTTGACGATCGAGACCCCGAACCGCGCGGCCAGACCGGACCGCGGGTGGACGAACCCGGCGTAGCCCTCGGGCAGCGCGATGGCCACTCCGGTCGCCACGAGCGCGCGCTGGCCGGGAGCGAGCGTGACGTCCTCGGCGGTCACCAGATCGGCACCGGCGTCGCCCGGGTGCGAGTAGGCCGGTGGGGGCAGATCGGGGTCGAGCAGCTGCACGAGCACTTCGACGGACATCAGGTTCCTCAGATCGTGGGCAGGGCCGTCGGCGACGATACCCAGCTCCCGCCCTAGGCTGGCGCTATGCCAACCCGACCGGCCGTCGACACCCTGACCTACCGGGAGCGCTGGACCGTCCCGTGGTGGGGCTGGGTCGGCGCGGTAGCGGTCTGTCTGCTCCTCGCGGCCGAGATCCACCTCGGGTACAGCGGGGTCCGCTCCTGGCTCCCCTACGTCGTTCTGGTGCCGTTGGCCGTGGTCAGCGTCGGGGCGCTGAGCCGGATCACGGTCTCGGTCGACGACGACGAGCTGCGCGTCGACGACGCCCACATCCCCCGGCGGTTCCTGCTCGCCGCCGAGGCCCTGGACGCCGAGGCCCGGCGCGAGGCACTCGGCCCCGAGCTCGACCCGGTCGCGTTCGTCGTCCACCGGCCGTGGGTGCGCGGCACCGTCCGGGTCTATCTGGACGACCCGGACGACCCGACGCCGTACTGGATCTTCTCGTCCCGGCGGCCGGAGAAGCTGCTGGCCGCCCTCGACCTGCCGCTCCCGGCGCCCGAAGAGGCGGCTTAGCGCAGCGCTTTGCGGGCCTGTTTGCGCAGGTCCTCGCGCACTTCGTCGCCGAGCTTGCGGGTGGCCCGGCGGTTGAGCTCGGCGCCGATGGCCGCGCCGGTCAGCAGCGGGCCTAGCGTCGTCAGATTGCGTCCCATCCGGCGCAGCAGCCGGTCGCGCAGCTCCTTGCGCAGACCCGCACCGAGCACGGTGGAGAACCCGCGTCCGGCCTGCAGCAGCGTGACGCCACGGCGGCGGGCCCAGGCGGTCAGCAGCGCGCTGGCCCGCTCGCTGGCCGATCCCTGCACCGGGACGCCGTAGACCTCGTGCAGCTCGGCCAGCATCTTGACCTCGACCGCGACGACCGCGGCAGTCTCGACGGTGAGCAGCACCGGCGTCGAGAGCAGGGCCGGCGGCGCGGTCCACTCGACCGCCGCCACGCTGCCACCGGCGGCGCCGATGCCGGCCGTGGTGCGGGAGGCGTTGCGGATGATCGCGTCGGCGAGATCCTCACCGGACTTGCCGTCGTAGTGGCGGCGCAGCGTGTCCAGGTCGCGAATGGCCAGGTGGGGCACGGCGGCGATCACGAGATCGGCGCCCCAGTTGGCGGCGGCGCGAGGGCCGCGGAACGCGCGTCCGGCGCTCTTGCCGAGGCCGGTCACCGCGCGGCCGAGCAACTTCCGGCGGTCGGCGGGCTCGAGGTCCGAGTCGGCCAGTCCGGCCAGCGCGTCGGCGGTCTGGGGAGAGACGCTGCCGGTCGTGTCCGCATCGGTCTCGACGGACGACGCCGGGTCAGCAGGCTTGTTGTTCTCTTGCGGTGTGGTCATGGCGGCGATCCCTCGGGGTGAGCGGGGCGAGTGCCGGCGCGGTACCGACGATTGTCGGATACCCGCGCCAGTGGCACCGTCCTTGCTCTACCCCGAACGGTCGGGGGACTACCCCCCGGATCCCCGACCGTCCCATGTTCTCTGCGACCCGCCGAGGGGTCAGGCCGCGCATTCGGTGCAGACGTACTGGCCGTTCTTCTCTTCGGCCAGCTGGCTGCGGTGGTGGACGAGGAAGCACTGCGAACAGCGGAACTCGTCGTTCTGCATCGGCAGAACCTTGACCGTGAGCTCCTCGCCGGACAGGTCAGCGCCCGGCAGTTCGAAACCCTCGGCAACCTCAGCCTCGTCGACGTCCACACTGCCGGACTGCGAATCGGTCCGGCGTGCCTTCAGCTCCTCGAGGCTGTCCTCGCCGATCTCCGATTCCTCGGTTCGACGTGGCGCGTCGTAGTCGGTGGCCATCGTGTCCTCTTCTTTCGTTCTGGTTGACAGCCCGGATCACGCCGTCAACGGCCAGGCTCCCCGGCCAGGTAGGAAACCCGTTCGACCCGGCGAGCGCGGAACCTTACCGTTTCCAGCGCCCCTAATACGCACAGCCCACCGGATGTGTTCCCGATGTGATCGAGGTGACACCGATGCCCGTCTTTCCTGCACCGGCACCTGCCGGTCTCGTCGCTTCCATCGGAGGACGGCGCAGCCGGGCCCGTCTCCGCCGCCTCGGATGGTCGGACGAATGGGACGCACGGTACCGGATGGCTACGGCAACTGGCAGATCCCCCACGACGCCGGATTCCCGGGTCGCGGATGGGCACCTTACCCAATGGATCGGCGAAATCGGGGGCACCGGACCTCGCCGTTCACCAGGCGGGACGCCGACCGTACGCGGATACGCCGAACCGCCGTACCGGAAGTGGCCGGGAGTGACTCCTGTGCCGGGCCGGGTCGCCGGGATCGACGACTCCGGGTGCCGCTGTCTGACCGCGGCCGGGCCGGTGCTCGCGCTGCCGGGCCCCGACGTCGTCCCGGTCGTCGGGGATTGGGGCCTGCTGACCGGTGACGACCTGGTCGCGGTGCTGCCGCGGGCGTCCGCGGTCCGGCACGGCCGCGGTCCGGACGACGTCCGCGGGGAGGTGCTGGCGGCCAACGCCGACGTCGTGCTGGTCGTGGTCGCGTTCGCCGACGGGCTGACGCCCGAGCCGATCGAGCGGCTGCTCGGACTGGCCGCGGCGAGCGGCGCGGCTCCGGTGCTGGTGCTCAGCCAGGTCGACCGGGCCCCGGACGGTCCGCGGTTGCGGTCCGTGCTCGCCGATCTGGCCGTGCTCGCCGAGGGCTGTCCGGGCACCCCGGTCGTCGGCGTCAGCACCGTGCCGGGCCACCCGGGCGAGGCCGGTCTGGCCCGCCTACGGCGGCTGCTCCCGGTCGCGACGACCGCGGCGGTCATCGGTGCACCCGGGGCCGGAAAGACCACGCTGGTGGACGTCCTGGGAGGCCGGAATATCGAGGCCGGGCATCCGGACGGCGGGCGTGCGGGAGCCGGACACCCGGGCGGCGGGCGTCCCGGCGGGGGGCTGGTGCCGCTGCCGGGTGGGGGCGTTCTGCTGGACACCCCGGGGTGCCCGGCGGGCGGGCCGGGCGGTGGCGCCGACTGGCTGGCCGAGCGTTACCTGATCCGGTCGCGGGCGGCGTCCCGGGCCCGGTGGCGGGCCGGTCCGCGGGGCCGCCGGGGCCTGGCCGGCGGCGCCTGACCGAGTTACCGGCCACCACCCCGTTCCCGGGTGATCACCCGAGATGACCCGGGACGCTACAGTCTCGACCCATGACGACCGGGGTGGTGGGGCGGTGAGCCTGGCGCGAGTCAGGGCGCTGACGGTAATCGGGGTATTGGCGCTGGTCGCCGTCATCACAGTGGTGTGGGCGATCGTCACCGACGACCAGACCGGAACGACAGCGGCCGGGTGTAACACCGTTTCGACGAAGATCCCCGAGCCGAAGCAGGTCAAGGTCCGGGTCTACAACGGTACGGACGAGGCCGGGCTGGCGCAGAAGGTCCAGAAGGCGCTGAAGCAGCGCGGGTTCCAGGTGATCGCGGTGGGCAACGACCCGCAGGGCGAGCCGGTCACCCAGACCGCGCAGATCCGCTACGGGCCCACCGGCGCCGGCGCCGCCCAGCTGCTCCAGGCGACGGTCCAGGGCAGCGTCATCGTCGACGACGCCCGGGAAGACAACTCCGTGGACGTGGTGCTGGGCATCGCGTACAAGGACCTGACCAAGGCCGAGGACATCCCGGCCGCCCTGGAGAGCCTGGAACCCCTCCAGCCGTCGGCCAGCCCGGGGGTCTGCTAACCGGCCAGCAGATCGTGGAGCTCGCCGTGGATGGACGGCGGGGCGACCAGCGTCATGCCGGGGCCGGCGGGTTCGCCGCGCAGGCCGGTGACGAGCAGCCCCGCCTCCTCGGCGACCAGGCCGCCGGCCGCGCTGTCCCAGGCGTTCAGGCCCTGCTCGTAGAACGCGTCGAGCCGTCCCTCGGCGACCGCGCACAGGTCGAGGGCGGCCGACCCGATCCGGCGGATGTCCCGGATCCGCGGCAGCAACCGCACCAGCACCTCGGCCTGCCGCCGACGCCGTTCGGCGGCGTAGCCGAACCCGGTGCCGATCAGCGCCCGGCCGAGGTCCGTGACGCCCGACCCGCTCAGGCGTTTCCCGTCCCGCCAGGCCCCACCGCCCCGGACGGCCGTCCATTCCTCACCGGTCACGACGTTGCGCACGACCCCGGCGACCACGGTTCCGTCGACCTCGGCGGCCAGCGAGACCCCGTAGGCCGGAATTCCGTAGACGAAATTGACCGTCCCGTCGATCGGGTCGAGCAGCCAGCGCACCGCATCGGGATCGGCCTTTTCTCCGACCGGGCGGAAGCCGCCTTCCTCGCCCAGCACCAGATCGCCCGGCCGCGCCGCCGCCAGGCCTTCCACGACCAGCCGCTCGGCCGCCCGGTCGGCCTCGGTGACCGGGTCGGTCGGCGTCGATTTGGTCTCGATCGACGTCACCGCGGCCGCGCGCATTTCGCCGACCAGAGTGGCCGCGCGGCGCACCGATTCGACGGCGAGACTCAGCAGTTCGGTTGATTCGGGTGTCGCCATTCTCGGTCGTACTCCTCGCTGAATCGATCGCTGAATCGTTCCGTCCGGGTCACGGCGAATCTTGCCTCGTGGCGGTCGTGGCCAGAACACCGGAACCCGACGTACAGTCCACGACGGCGCGAAGCCCTGCCAGGCCGGGCGGCCCCCACCAATCGGACGGAACGGTATGGACCGACGGTGGGGACCGACTCCCGCAACCCGGCGGTACAATTCGTTGCCAGCCGCCGGGAAGTAATCGCCCCGGAGGACGCTCCTGGAGATCAGCCCCCCGGTCAGTACCTTGACCGGTGAGGTGTGTGCCCCGCCGCACCGACACGTGGAAGGTCACTTCGTGACAGACGCCGACCGCACCCCTCCGCGGGCCGACATCGTCCGTTCCCTCGTCGACACGCTGACAGCGCGGGCGGGTGATACCGCCTCTCTCACCTCCAACGAGGTGGCGCGGGTGCTCGGCGGTGCGGGTGTTTCGCCCGCCCAAGGGAAGAAGATCCTGCAGGGCCTGTCGATGGCGGGTGTCACCGTCGTGGTCGACGGCTCCGCGGATCCTCGCCCGACCCGCCGGCGAGTAGCCGCCGCCCGCTCGGCCACCACGCCGGCGTCGAAGGCGACGACCGCCAAGGCCGCCCGGCCCGCGGCCCCCGCCGCTGCGGCGACCGCGGCCGCCGAGGCTCCGGCCACCCCGACGCCGACCCCCCGTCCGTCGAAGCGCACCGCGGCCAAGAAGGCGGCCCCGGCCGCCGCGGCCGCCGCCGGCGCCAAGCCCGCCGAGGGCGCGCCCACCGACGGCCCGCCGGCCGAGGGCCTGACCGTCGACGAGCCGATCGTTCTCGCCGACGGCGAGGAAGAGGAGTTCGCGTTCGACGAGGAAGAGGAGGAGTCGGAGGCGCTGAAGCAGGCGCGCAAGGACGCCGAGCTCACCGCGTCGGCCGACTCGGTCCGGGCCTACCTCAAGCAGATCGGCAAGGTCGCGCTCCTCAACGCGGAAGAGGAGGTCGACCTCGCGAAACGCATCGAGGCCGGTCTCTACGCGGCCGAGCGCATGCGCCAGGGCGAAGACCGCGGCGAGAAGATGGTGACGCAGCTCCGCCGCGACCTGCTCTGGATCATCCGCGACGGCGAGCGGGCCAAGAACCACCTGCTCGAGGCCAACCTCCGGCTCGTCGTCTCGCTGGCCAAGCGCTACACCGGCCGGGGCATGGCGTTCCTGGACCTGATCCAGGAGGGCAACCTCGGTCTGATCCGCGCGGTCGAGAAGTTCGACTACACCAAGGGCTACAAGTTCTCGACGTACGCCACCTGGTGGATCCGGCAGGCGATCACCCGGGCGATGGCCGACCAGGCCCGGACGATCCGTATCCCGGTGCACATGGTCGAGGTCATCAACAAGCTCGGCCGCATACAGCGTGAGCTGCTCCAGGACCTGGGCCGCGAGCCCACCCCGGAAGAGCTGGCCAAGGAAATGGACATCACCCCGGAGAAGGTGCTGGAGATCCAGCAGTACGCCCGGGAGCCGATCTCGCTCGACCAGACGATCGGCGACGAGGGCGACAGCCAGCTCGGCGACTTCATCGAGGACTCCGAGGCCGTGGTTGCGGTCGACGCGGTCAGCTTCACGCTGCTGCAGGACCAGCTCCAGTCCGTGCTCCAGACACTGTCGGAGCGCGAGGCCGGCGTCGTGCGGCTGCGGTTCGGCCTGGCCGACGGGCAGCCCCGGACGCTGGACGAGATCGGTCAGGTCTACGGGGTCACCCGGGAGCGGATCCGGCAGATCGAGTCGAAGACGATGTCGAAGCTGCGTCACCCGTCCCGGTCGCAGGTGCTTCGCGACTACCTCGACTGAGTCACTAGTCCGTTACTTACCGTAACGAGACGGCACCTGCTCCAGGTGCCGTCTCGTCCGGTTTCCGAGGCTCGTATCGGGTCGTGAACGGCGGGGAAACCGCCCAACCAGGGCCTGAACGGGTCCTGTCGGCGTGTTCCAACTTGGTGACCGGCGCATGTCCAAACGGCGTTTGAGCGGTCGTTTCACGGCATATATCCCGGATGTACGGGACGTGTTTGGGCGCCCCCGGATGTCTGTCCGAGATCCGATCTCCGCGAAGCGCATTCGCGTGGCACTCTGGTGGTGGAGCCGCCGGATATCGTGCCCGGCGGCTTCGGGACTCTTGGTCACTCGCTGTGTGACATGGAACATGGCGGTGGATCAGGAACGTCTCAGCACACTGATGTGTTGGACGATGTGTGAGCGGTAAGAACATCGAACAGCACGGTGAGAGCAGAGGAGGAGGCCAATGACCCCGACCCTGACCCCGCCGCCGACCGAGGCGCCGTCAGCTGGCGAGCGTTGTGACCGGTGCGGTGCGGCTGCCAAGGTCCGGGCAGTTCTGCCCGGCGGCGGCGACCTCGTCTTCTGCGGACATCACGGAGCCAAGTACGCCAAAGACCTCGAAAAGGTCGCGGTTCAAATTCTCCGTGCAGAGGACTAAGTCCAGCCAAACGACTAACGCCCCCGGCCCTGTTGGGCCGGGGGCGTTGTCGTTGTTCTGACCTGGAGCCCGCCGAGGGCGGCGCTGACATCCGCGCCACTCGACGCCGCGTACTGGTCGTACTCAAGTCGGGTGGCGCGGCTGTCAGCGTCGTTCTCGGCGGGCCGCCCACTAAGACCAGGTTTGGATGGTGGCGATTCTTTCCTCCAGCTGTTCGATGGAGGCTTGGGCGCTCGGGGGGCCTCCGCAGAGGCGGCGTAGTTCGGCGTGGATCTGGCCGTGGGGTCGGTTCGTGCGGTGGTGCTGGGCCGCGACCAGCGTATTGAGCTGCTTGCGCAGGGACTGGCGCCGGACGAACGTCGACGTCGGCACCGCCTCGGGCTCGGGGACATCCGGACCCTGGGCGGCCCTGGCCTTCTTCTGGGCCGCCACCTGGTCGGCCTGCCGCTTCGACAGCAGCGTCGCGATCTGGTCCGAGGTCAGCAGCCCGGGCAGCCCCAGGTACTCCTCCTCCTCGGCCGTGCCGGGCGCGGCCCCGGTGCCGAACGACGCACCGTCGTAGATCACCTGGTCGAGGTGCGCGGACGCCGACAGCGCGGTGAACTTCGGCTTGTCGTCGGTGTCCTCGTCCTCCTGCTTGTTGGCCGCCGCGACCAGGTCGTCGTCGAGCAGCTTCTCCCGGTGCGGGCGGTCGAGGACGTGGTCGCGCTCGACCTCCATCTCGCCGGCCAGCCCCAGCAGCACCGGGACGCTGGGCACGAAGATCGTCGCGGTCTCCCCCGTCCGGCGGGCCCGGACGAAGCGCCCGATCGCCTGGGCGAAGTACAGCGGGGTGCTGGCGCTGGTCGCGTAGACGCCGACCGCGAGCCGCGGGATGTCGACGCCCTCCGACACCATCCGCACCGCGACCATCCAGCGGTCTTCCGACGCCCCGAACGCGGCGATCTTGGCGCTGGCCGTGCCGTCGTCGGAGAGCACGACGACCGGCGCCTTCCCGGTGACCTTCCGCAGCAGGTCGGCGTAGGCCTTGGCGGAGGCGTGGTCGGTCGCGATGACCAGCCCGCCGGCGTCGGCCATGCCGTGCCGGCGGATGACCGTGAGCCGGGCGTCGGCGGCCCGCAGCACCTGGGGCATCCAGTCGCCGCGAGGATCGAGTGCGGTGCGCCAGGCCTGGGCGGTCTGTTCGGCCGTCAGCGGCTCGCCCAGGCGGGCGGTGAGCTCCTCGCCCGCGCTGGTGCGCCACTTCGCCTCACCCGAGTAGGCCAGGAACAGCACCGGCCGGACGACGTTGTCGCGCAACGCGTCCGCATAGCCGTAGTTGGAGTCGGAGCGGGAGCGGGTCAGGCCGTTGCGGTCGCGCTCGTACTGCACGAACGGGATCGGGTTCGCGTCGGACCGGAACGGAGTTCCGGTCAGCGCGAGACGGCGGGTGGCCGGCTCGAACGCCATCCGGACGCCCTCACCCCAGGTGCGGGAGTCACCGGCGTGGTGGATCTCGTCGAGGATCACCAGCGTCGGCCGGGCCGTGACCCGGCGCCGGTGGATCGCCGGGTACAGCCCGACCTGGGCGTACGTGACGACGATGCCGTGGAAGTCGGCCGACGTGATGCCGGTGGACGAGAACGTCGGGTCGAGCTGGATACCCACCCGGGCCGCGGCCTGGGCCCACTGGGTCTTCAGGTGCTCGGTCGGCGCGACGACCGTGACCTGGCTGACCGTACGGTCGGCCAGCAGCTCGGCCGCGATCCGCAGCGCGAACGTCGTCTTGCCCGCGCCGGGGGTCGCGACCGCGAGGAAGTCCTGCGGTGACCGGCGGAGATACTCGACCAGCGCCTTGCGCTGCCAGACCCGCAGCGGCGGAGCCGCTCCCCCGACGGTGCCCACGCCCGCGTTCACTGGGTTCGCCGTCAAACCTCAACCTCCACGCCAGGGACCGAACACCAGTGCGCCCCCGGGCGGCTGAACGCGGCGCGAGGGCTGGACCGAGCGTACCCGCCCGGGTTGCGGGATGATGGAAGACGAGCACGACATGGGTCGGACGCGACGCCGTGACCTTTACCCCGTAGCGTGAATGGTTGACATGGTCACACTCCCCGCCGGGCGCGCCGCGCGCCTGAGAGCCGCGGCGAATCGCTTCGTCCGCGCGCTTCTCGGCCCGGCGTACGGGCCGGTGGCGGCTACTCTCCGTCCGATCGTGACGACGCTGCGGCTGCTGCGCGCGACCGTGGCCAAGGCCTGGCAGGACCGCATCCTCGGGCTCTCGGCCGAGGCCGCGTTCTGGCAGCTGCTCTCGGTGCCGCCGCTGATGCTCGCGGTCCTCGGCGTGCTGGGGTACGCCGGGCGCTGGACCGGCACCGACCTGATCGACCGCACCGAGGCGCACGCGCTGCGGCTGACCGCCCGGCTGGTCAGCCCGAGCGTCCAGCACGAGGTCGTGACGCCGATCGTGTCCGAGCTGCTGCGCCACGGACGCGGTGGGGTGGCCACGGTCAGCATCGTGCTGGCGCTGTGGGCCGGCTCGTCGTCGACCGCGACGTTCGTCAACACGGTGTCGATCGCCTACGGGCAGCGGGAGCTGCGTGGCGCGGTGCGGAGCCGGCTGCTGGCGCTCTGGCTCTACATCTGCACGCTAGCGACGGCCACCGTGGCGGTGCCGCTGGTGATCCTGGGTCCGGACTTCCTGGTCGCCCGTCTCCCGGACGGCTGGCACAGCGCAGCCGAGGCGATCATCCGGCTGGCCTACTGGCCGCTGACCGCGGCGATCGTGTTCGTCGCGCTCTCGGCGTTCTTCCACTACGCGACGCCGACGAGGCTGCGCTGGCGACGGGCGCTACCCGGTGCGGCGCTGGCGCTGCTGCTGTTCGTCGGGCTGTCGTGGGTGCTGCGCCTCTACATCGGCCACATCGGCAACCAGATCCTGGTCTTCGCCACGCTGGCCGCGCCGATCGTCGCGCTGCTGTACTTCTACGTGCTGGCGTTCGCGGTGCTGCTCGGCGCCGAACTCAACGGGACGCTCGAGCAGCTGTACCCGGCCGGCTCACGCCCCCGGCACCTGCACCGGATCGCACGGGCCGGCCGCCGGCTGGCCGCGGCCGTCCGCGGAGAACGTCCGCCGAAGGTCGACGACCGCACCGAGCTCGAGCACGATGCCGACGCCCGCAAGGACGAGGCCGAAGCCGAGGACTCCCCCAGGCCGGTCGGCCGGGTCGCCGAACCGGCCCCGGTGGGTGCTTACTTGTCGCCGCCCTTGGGCAGCGACTCGTAGATCTCCTTGCAGGCCGGGCAGACCGGCGAGTTCGGCTTCGGGGACTTCGTCACGGGGAAGACCTCGCCGCACAGCGCCTGGACCATGTTGCCCATGACCGCGCTCTCGGCGATCTTGTTCTTCTTCACGTAGTGGAAGACCTCGGGGCCGTTGTTGGTCTCGCGCTCCTTGATCTCCGGCCGCTCGAGCGTCTCGGTGGCTCCCACGGTGCTTCCTCTCCAGGTGGTCGACGGAACGCCCCCCATTCTGCCGCATGCCTGCCCGGTCTCCCGCGTAAGAGGACGCTTATCGCCAGGAGTTACGGTGTTTGCGTGGAGATCGAACCCCCGCTCGGGCGCTACCGGATCCGGCTCGGCGCTGACGTCGCGGAAGCACTCGGCACCGGCGCGCCGGTCGTCGCGTTGGAGAGCACGATCCTGTCCCACGGGCTGCCCCGTCCGCGCAACCTGGAGGTGGGCGCCGAGATCGAGCGCACGGTCCGGGCCACCGGCGCGGTGCCGGCCACGATCGGCGTGCTCGGTGGGGAGATCTGCGTCGGCCTGGACGCGAAGCAGCTCGAGCACCTGGCCCTGACCGACGGCGTCGCCAAGGCCAGCGTCCGGGACCTGCCGGTCGTGGCGGCCAAGCGGCTCGACGGCGCGACAACGGTCGCGAGCACGGCGGCGATCGCGGCCGCCGTCGGCATCCCGGTGTTCGCCACCGGCGGCCTCGGCGGCGTCCACCGCGACGCGTCGACGACGTTCGACGAGTCGGCCGACCTGGGCGCGCTGGCCCGGACCCCGATCGCGGTGGTCTGCGCGGGCGTGAAGTCGATCCTGGACGTGCCGGCGACGCTGGAACGGCTGGAGTCGTCCGGGGTGACCGTCCTCGGGTACCGCACCGACAGGTTCCCGGGCTTCTACCTCTCGGACTCGGGCTACCCGATCGGCTGGCGGGCCGAGAACCCGGAGGAGATCGCCGACGTGCTCCGCGCGGCCCGCGAGCTGAAGCTGGGCTCGGGCGCGGTCGTCGTCGCGAACCCGCTGCCGGTCGACGAGCAGCTCGACCCGGCGCTGCACGACCGGGTCCTGCGGGAGGGGCTGGCCGGGCTCGAGCGCGACCACGTCACCGGCAAGGACGTGACGCCGTACCTGCTGGCGCACTTCCACGCGTCGACCGAGGGCGCGAGCCTCACCGTGAACACCCGGATCATCCTGCGTAACGCGGAACTGGCAGGGCGGATCGCGGTGGCGTTCGCCGGGTCCCGTACGGTCTCCGCGTGATCCCTCGCTCCCGCACCGGTTGCTGACCCCGCGATGAGCGCTCAGGCGGGGCGGGTGGTCGTCGTCGGCGACCTGGCGACCGACATCGTCATCCGCACCGAGGGGCCACCCGCGGTGGGCTCCGACCGCCCGGCGCAGATCCGGTACTCCGGTGGCGGCGCGGCCGCCAACACCGCCGTCTGGCTGGCCCGGGCCGGCGTCCCGGTGACGCTGGCCGCCCGGGTCGGCGACGACGCACCGGGCCGGGACCGGATCGCCGAGCTGATCGCGGCCGGGGTCGACCCCGCGGTGGCGATCGACACCGACCTGCCGACCGCGTCGATCGCCGTGCTGGTCGACGGCGACGGCGAGCGGACGATGTTCCCCGACCGGGCGGCGGCCGACCGACTCGACGCCGCCGACGTCACCGCGGCGGTCGAACGCCCGGACGTCCGGCACCTGCACCTCTCCGGCTACGCGCTGCTGGACGCCGGATCGCGCAAGGCCGGGCTGGCCGCGCTGGAGACCGCGGGCCGGCGCGGGATCACGATCTCGGTGGACGCCGCCTCGGCCGCGCCGCTGGAGGCGGTCGGCCCGTCGCGGTTCCTGGGCTGGGTGGCCGGGGTCGATCTGCTGCTGGCCAACGCGGCCGAGGCGGCCGTGCTGACCGGGCTGGCCGATCCGTCCGTGTCGGCGGCCCGGCTGGCCACGTCGGTGCGGGTCGCGGTCGTGAAGGACGGCGCCGGTGGGGCCTGGTGGCGCGGCGAGAGCGGGGCGGCCTGGGTGGCCGCCGAACCGGCCCGGAGGGTCGTCGACTCGACCGGGGCCGGTGACGCGTTCGCAGCCGGCCTGCTGGCGGCCTGGCTCAGCGGAGCCGGGCCGGCCGGCGCCCTGGCCGCCGGGGCCCGCGCCGGCACGCTCGCGGTGGGCCTCCCGGGTGCGAGGCCCTAGTCGTCGTGGTTGATGACCCGGGCGGTCGAGGGCGGTAACTCGCGCGACTCCAGTTCCAGCGGGGCTTCGGTCTCGGCGCTCAGCGCCCGGGCGCTCGACGGCGTCCGCTTGAAGCGGTTCCGGAACCGGTTCTCCTCGCGAGGCGGACGGTCGTTCGCGAGCATCACCGCCATCCACGGGAACACGCACATCCCGATCGTCAGGATGACCACCCAGGCCAGCGCGTACGGCACGTCCAGGCTGACCAGGACCGCCGCCAGGATCAGGCAGAACACTCGCAGCGACATCAGGCCGAAATACTGCATCTGGCGCCGGCGGAGCTGGTCGGCCGGGCTCTGTTCGGCCCCGGTGATCACCTCGACCCGCGGTCGCCGTGATTGCACGCGATCCACCCGCTTCGTTTGCTAGCCGTTCCCTCCATCGTTGCACCGCGCATCCGGGTGCGCCACGCGAGTCAGGCCGAGGCGGGCTGAATCCTCTTGCCGTTGTTCACCGGGCTCGCTTCGACCGGGGGCAACCCGATCAGGCGACGGCAGGCGTCCACGCCCTCGCACTCGACCTGGGCCAGCCCGTAGCCCTGCCGGTGCAGCGCCCAGCGCTCCCGGGTCAGCCGCGACCACAGCATGTGGGTGACGACCCCGTCGTGCACCTCGTACGTGTCACCGCTCGGGCTGTACCCCAGCGACCGGGTGACGCCCAGCGCGGCGTCGTTGCCCTCGGCCGACTGGCTCTCCACCGCGACCGCCCCGAAGCCCTCGAACGCGAGGTGCAGCGCGAGCGCGCGCATCGCCTTGCCGTGCCCCTGCCGTCGGTGCTCGGCCCCGAGCCAGGACGACGTCTCGACGATCCGGCGGCGCGGGAAGTCGTCGGCCATCAGGTCCTGCTGGCCGACGAGGACGCCGTCGACGTAGGCGGCCAGGCAGATCCGCCACTGCGTCGGGGCCAGCTCGGCCCGCGCGCGCCAGATCTGGCGCAGCACGGCCTGGGCGGCGACCTCGCCGGGCGTCGTGACGCCGCTGATCGGCAGCGACGGGTCGTGCCCGGCCTCCGGCGGCACCAGCGCGGCCAGCGCGGGCAGGTCCTCGTCGGTGGGTGGGCGCAGTTCGATGTTCCCGGCTCGCACGCGGAGACCGGCCAGCGGCCAGAGCGAGGGGTCGGCACAGCTCACTGAGCAGCCTCCTTGGCCTTGGCCTTCGCCGCCTTCTTGAACTCCCGGACCGCCTGCAGGGTCTCCGGACCGGTCACGTCGGCGACCGACCGCGTCGACCCGTCCTCGCCGTAGGCGCCCGCGGCCTCGCGCCAGCCCGCCGGCCGGACGCCGAGCTGCTTGCCGAGCAGCGCGACGAAGATCTTCGCCTTCTGCTCCCCGAAGCCGGGCAACGCCTTCACCCGCTTCAACAGCTCGGCCCCGGACGTCGCCGTGGTCCACAGCCGGGCGGTGTCGCCGTCGTAGTCGTCGACCAGCAGCGTGGCCAGCGTCTGGACCCGCGCGGCCATCGACTGGGGATACCGGTGCAGGGCGGGAGGCGTCGCGAACAGCGCGGCGAACTCCTCCGGGTCGAAGGCGGCGATCGCCGCCGGATCCAACCGCGAGACGCCCATCCGGGTGGCCAGCAACCAGGGGGAGCCGAATGCCCGCTCCATCGGGAACTGCTGGTCGAGGAGCATGCCCACCAGCAAGGCCAGCGGGTCGTCGGCCAGGAACGCGTCGGCGTCGACGTCCTGGCTCAGCCGCAGCGTCACCATGGGACCAGCGTGCCACGCCGGACCCCCTCCGCTCCCCCGGGGGCGCCGGAGACTCGGGAGCGGGAGAGGATGGGCCGGTGACCGATCCGCTGCTCTCGCCCGACCAGATCGACGCCCTGCGTACCGCGCTGCGGAACGCGGAGTTCACTCCGACGGGGGTCGCCGACTACCTCGGCGAGACCGCGAGCGGGGCGCTCGGCCGGGGCGAGTTCCTCGCGGTCCGGCACACGATCCGGGACCGCGGCGACGACGACCCGCGCGGCACGCTGATCGATCTGTTCCCGACCGGCGGAATCGTTTCCGAGAAGGCCGCCGATACCGCTTTCGGCGCATTCGGCCTGGCCCGGGCAATCTCCACCGGCCTGGTCGAGAAGGTAGGAGACGGGATCCGCGCCGCGATCGATCTGTCCCCTTACGGGGACGACGACGGTGACTGGTGGGTGCTGTCCGACCTCGGTTCGGACGTCCGTCCCGGGCCCGTCCGGAGCGACCACGTGCTCGGGATCGGGGGTGCGTCGCTGACGCTGGCGCAGTCGACGGTACGACCCCGGGTCCGAAGTGCCCTGGATCTGGGCACCGGTTGCGGCGTGCAGGCGCTGCACCTGTCCCGGCACGTCGACGGGGTGACTGTGACGGATCTCTCGGAGCGCTCGGTGCGGTTCGCGGTGACCAACGCGGCCCTCAACGGCTTCTCCTGGGAGGCGCTGCAGGGTGATCTGGCCGCGCCGGTGGCCGGACGCCGGTTCGACCTCGTCGTCAGCAACCCGCCGTTCGTCGTCGGCCCCCGCCGGGGCGAGGCCGAGCGCATGGTCTACCGCGATTCCGGACGCGAGGGCGACGGCATCTGTGCCGAGCTGGTCGCCGCGCTGCCGGGCCTGCTGAACCCGGGCGGCTACGGGCAGCTGCTGGCGAACTGGCTGCACGTCGAGGGCGAGCCGTGGGAGGAGCGGGTCGGCGGCTGGCTCGCCGCGACCGGGCTCGACGCCCACGCCGTCCAGCGCGAGGCCCTCGACCCGGCCGGGTACGTGGCCCTCTGGCTCCGCGACGCCGGCGAGCTCACCGGGGCCGAAGCCGCCCGCCGCACCGGCGAGTGGCTCGACTGGTTCACCGAGAACCGCATCGACGCGGTCGGCTTCGGGCTGATCAGCGTCCATGCGGCCGGGTCGGACCAGCCGGTCGTCCGGGTCGAGGAGGCGATGCAGGAGCACGACGCGGTGCTCGGCCCGGAGGTCGCGTCCTGGTTCGAGCGGGTGGCTTTCGTCCGGGGCGCGGACCTGCTGCGCGAACGATTCGTGGCGGCACCGGGGCTGCGGCTGCGCCAGATCGCCTCCCACTCCGAGGACGGGTGGGAGGTGGACCAGCAGATCCTGGCCCTGGAAACCGGCTGGCGCTGGTCGCAGGAGGTCGACCCGGTGGCGGTGGCGCTGGTCGGCGGGTGCGACGGCACGGTGACCCTCGGCGACCAGATCACGGTGCTCGCGGCCGCCTACGAGGCCGAGCCGATCGCCTTCGCCACGGTCGCGATTCCTCTGGTGGGGCGGATGGTCGAGCGCGGCCTGCTGCTCCCCGCGTCATGAGGGCCGTCGTGCAGACCGTCTCCGAGGCGTCGGTCACCGTCGACGGCGAGGTCGTCGGGGCGATCTCGGACGGGTTGCTGGTGCTCGTCGGCGTCGCCCGCACCGATACGGACGCTCAGGCCGCGCTGCTCGCCCGCAAGGTCCACGACCTGCGCATCCTGGACGGGGAGCGGTCGGCGGCGGACGTCGGGGCGCCGCTGCTCGTCGTCAGCCAGTTCACGCTCTACGGCAACACCGACAAGGGACGGCGGCCGTCCTGGAACGCGGCGGCACCGGCCGAGCAGGCCGAGCCGCTCGTGGACGCGGTCGTGGCCGCGCTCCGGGAGCGGGGCGCCAAGGTCGAAACCGGGCGGTTCCGGACCCATATGCTGGTCGCCTCGGTCAACGTCGGCCCGCAGACGATTCTGCTCGAGGTTTAAGGGCGCTTAAGACCGGAACGAAGCCCCGTTAAGGCCTGGCTCGTCGATTCGGTCATAGCTGGGCCCCCTAGCTTCTGTTGCGACGGGATCGCTATTACCGTGCCGTTTCATGGACGACGTGGCGCTTGTGGCTGCGGTGCAGCGCGGTGACGAAGAAGCGCTGGCCGACCTGTTCGAGGAGTGTCACGGCTGGACGTACTCCACCTGCCTGAACGCCCTTCGTGACCCGGACGCCGCGCAGGAGGCCACCGCGCGGGTGTTCGAGGTGTCGGTGCGGACGCGGCTGGCCGGGGCCCGGGAATTACGTCCGGCGATGCTGCGGCTGATCCACGACGCCTGCCTCGAGGTCGAGCAGGAGCTGGGCAAGAAGCGCTGGCTCCGTCGCAAGGGCGAGCAGCCGCCGGCCGCGCCGGACCCGAAGGAGCTGCGGCTGGTCGCCTGGCGGGCCGCGGGGGACCTCAGCGGGCCGGACCGGATCCTGTTCGCGCTGTCGGCCGGGGCCGGGCTGACCGTCGCCTCGATCGCCGCGGCCATCGACGCCGAGAAGCCGGCCGCGGTCGCCAAGCGGCTCGACGCGATCCGCGAGCACGTGGTGGCCGACGTCCTGGCCGCGCGGTCGCTGGACGACTGCCCGGAGCTGCGGGACACGCTGCGGTACTCGGCCAAGGAGCCCGACGACGCGGCCCGGAAGAAGGTGCACGCGCACGTCGGTGGCCGGGGGAAGACGCCGGCCTGCCCGAAGTGCGCCAAGGCCTACGAGCGCTGGCCGCTGCCCGCGCTGGCTGCCCTGCTGCCGCTGACCGCGGTGCCGGTGGGGCTGAACGACGTGGTGCTGGATCGGATGGAGCGCGCGCTGCGGGCCGTGGAGGACGCCAGCACCGACGTGATCCCGATCGTCGACACCGGGAGCTACGCGGTCATCGACGCCGCGACCGGCGTCGTCATCGACCCCGAGCCGAAGGCCGCCCCCGGCGGCCGCCACGCGGAACCCGCTGCCACCCCGGCCACCGCGGCCAGCGCAGCCAGCGCGGCCG